>JAIRLV010000318.1 GCA_031259185.1 Elusimicrobiota bacterium
AGCAAATTTTGAAATAATATTTGCAGTAGCTGGAGCAACAATAAATAAATCATTATTCGCTGTTAGCGAAATATGCCTGACATTGACATCTGCTATTTCTAAAAACATATCGTCAATAACTGGATTTTTTGTCAAAGATTCTAATGTTTTTTTTGTAATGAATTCCTTTGCAGAATCAGTCAAAATACAATGGACATTAGCGCCATTTTTTGTCAAAATATTTACAATATCACAAGCTTTGTATGCAGAAATACTCCCGCTAATTCCAAATATAATTTTTTTATTTTTTAATTTTTCCAAACTTCCCATTTTTTACTCTTTCCTGTTTAGTTTTATAAATAAGACTTTATTTTATGCTAACATACTTTACATTTTTATTTACTTTAACAACTCGTATTCAAATAATTTATTTTGAATATAATCTTTGTAATAATTTTTTAGCACTAACTTTAGTTTTTTTAATTTACCATTTAACTCTGGATAATTATATATAATATTATCTTTATCATTTTTATAAAATGTATTTAATTCTTGCTCTATTTGATAAACGCCATAGGTTATATTTTTTTTATATTCCTTTGTATTCTTAGCTTCTTTTAAAATATCATTCCAAATTTGTATCAACTTTTTTTCTTCATTATTTAAGTTTAATGTCTTAATATATTCGCTTGCTAAAGTATATTCTTCAAAACATAGTTCATTTTTATAATATCTATTATTGCTTCCTATAAAAGAAAGACATTTATTATATCTCGATAAACAAGTATAAATTAAACAAAATTTTAAGAAGTCTTTATCTTTTATATATTCTTCTCCTTTGTCTGCCGTAGTAAAATATACGTCTCTTTCATACCATTTTTCTTGTGGATATAGTTTAGCACAGAATAAAGGTAGTTTTTCAATAAAATTGTTCTTTTGTAGTAAAAAACCGTGTGGCGAATATGATTCGGCGCCGACTGGTATAGTAGTTAAAGTTACGCTATTGGAATCGAGGTTAAAAGAAGAAGCTCTCATATAAGCAATTCCATTTTTTAAGATTTTGTCATAATATTTTTCTGTAAATAAATGATAAACCTTCTTTACTAACACATCCTTTACATAAATCAAATTTCCATTATTAACCATGTCTTGAAAGCTCTTTTGGGTAAAATCAGTCTCAATATCATATGCTTTTAAATTAAATTCGTCTTGTTCTTTATTTATATTTTGCCACCATATACAACTAATTGCAGAATGCGAAGCATGAAAATATTTTCTATTAAACAAAAAACCATCTTTAAATGTTTTATTTGATAAATTACAAGACTTGAAATATTTAACAGGACTAAAAATTATATAACTATCAGTTGGTTGTCTTAAATAATATTTAAATCCTGCCCATATAAAATTGTTTGCCAAATCATTTAAAATAGCTCCTTTAACCTCTTTTCTCATTTCGTTCTTTACAAACGAAGTATAACCTTTTCTTGCAATTCCACTTGTATTACTTGTATTATCCCTATACGGCGGATTTTCAAACAATATAATTGTTATTTTTGGATTATTAATTATTTCTTGCAAATATTCGTTATTTACATATTCTTCACTCAATGCATCGGCGTTTAGCAAGCTGCCTTCTCTGTATTTTACCTCATTTTCAGTCGGCGGAATTATATATCTAACTTTTTCTCCTAATCTTTCAATTAATATTTTATATTCATAATATTCATATGTAGATAATACGCAATGTGATAATTCTTCATCGCTTAAAACACTTTCTAAATTTCCTGTACCAGAGCATCTATCAAGTATAATATAATCATTTCCTATTGGAACTAACTTTATCGCTTCTCTAACAAGTTCAACCGCTTTTTTGCAATAAGGAATTGGCGTATAAAATGCCCCTAACTCTTTCTTTTTTAGTTTGTCGTTAAGACAATCCATTAAATATTTAAACTTTTCATTGCTTTTTCCTTCATATGGAATTATATAATCTTGAAAATAATACGGTTCTCTTATCTCACCTGCTTTTGGAATTAATCCCTCGCTATCTCCTATAAAATCACCTTTTGACGCTTTTGGATGTTCCCTATAAAACCTTTCAGCCCAACCAAGTATACAATCTTCATTTATGTTTATTTTTACATATTTCTCTTCTCTCAATATTTCTATCAATTTTGCAGCATTATTATTGGTATTATAATAAATTTTTTCTGGTTCTATTATTGTATAAAAATTTTCATTATTTTTACTGCTAGCGCCTATATATGTTTTTTCTATATCTTTTAAAAAATCAGCCGAATTATACTTATATATTTCTCTTGTATTTAGACTTATTAATAAAATATTCGCTGGCACCGGAATGCCTTTTATCCTCATTTTTGACAAATATTTTATAACTTGAAACAAAACCCTATTTATGTCATTTATAACTAATTTAAACTCTAATATGTTCCCATTAATTACTCCGTCGGAATATTCTATCAATATATCGTCAATTTTTTTATCTTTAATAGATGCTATATATTTTTTATAAGCACTAAAAAAATTTATTTGCCCTTCTTTCTCATTATTGTAAATTTTTAAAAATATATTGCTGCAATTTCTAGCTTTCCTTTCTTCTTTTGTATCAATCATAGAAATCCTCGTTTTTTTCACATAAGTTAAAAAAATTCATTTAATTTTTTGTCAAAATATTTACAATATCACAAGCTTTGTATGCGGAAATACTCCCGCTAATTCCAAATATAATTTTTTTATTTTTTAATATACTTAAATCTTTCATTAGTTCAACTCTTTTTAAAAAATTATTAAAAGTTAAATTTTGGCGCCTTTAAAAAAATTAAAAATTCTTAATTGGGTCTACTCTCAAGTATAGCGTCTTTAATTTCGTCTTTAGTATATTCATTATTAGAAAGTTTTGTTATAACTTCTGACAAAAGATCGGTGACTATTATTTTGGCTCCATGTCGCTCTTTATTTTTTTTTTCTTTTCTAACTAATAAAAAAGCCAAATTAACTATTTGGTACTTTGAATAAAGTTTTAATAATTCTAAATTTTTATCAACTTCAATAAACATTTTATTCTCCTAATTTTTGTAAGGTTTGCCCTATTTTTATAACATAAAAATATTTTTAGAATTCAAATACGATTTTTGACAACTTTATTAAATATTCAAAAACATAAATTCAAATATTTTTTAAATTCACAGCTTATTTTACTATTTTACAAGTTTTTTCTTTTCAATTCAATTATATTTTTAAATTCCATAGCCGCTTCTTCTAAAACATCATTTTTTATAATATAATCATAAAAATCTTTCTTTTTTAATTCTCTTTTTGCATTTTCCAATCTCTTTTTCAAACTTTCATCATTTTCTGTATTTCTCTCCATAATCCTTTCTTTCAAAATTTCTAAAGTAGGAGGTATAATAAAAACGAATGTCCCGTTTGTTAGTGATTTTTTTATATTTTTAGCTCCCTGATAATCAATATCTAGAATAATATCTTTCCCAGTTTTTAAATTATCTTCAATCCATTTTTTTAAAGTTCCATAATAATTTTCATGAACTTTTGCCCATTCAATAAATTCTTCATTTTTAATCTTATTCAAAAAATTTTCTTTACTAATAAAAAAATAGTCTTTCCCATCAATTTCATCAATTCTTTTTTGTCTAGTAGTACACGAAATGGAAAAGATAATATTTTTATTATTTCTCAAAATTCTTTTTAGTATTGTACTTTTTCCTACTCCTGAAGGGCCTGATACTATAAACAAATTCCCTTTTTTACGCATTAAATTTTTGCCCTTCTAATTCCATCGATTTTAAGAAATCTTTATTTGTTTTTGTAGCTCGCATTTTGTCAACGAGAATTTCCATAGCTTCAATCGTATTTAATGAAGAAATTACTTTCCTCAATACCCAAGTTTTATTCAACTCGTCAGTAGTTAACAATAATTCTTCTTTTCTAGTCCCAGATCTCAAAATATCTATTGAAGGAAATATCCTTTTATCTACCATTTTTCTATCTAAACAAAGTTCCATATTCCCAGTGCCTTTGAATTCTTCAAATATTACATCATCCATTCTACTCCCAGTATCAACTAATGCTGTTGCCAATATTGTCAAACTTCCTCCTTCTTCCACATTTCTAGCAGCCCCAAAAAATCGTTTTGGTCTTTGTAAAGCGTTTGAATCTATTCCTCCGGATAAAACCCTACCGCTTGAAGGAGTTGTAGCATTATAAGCTCTTGCAAGTCTAGTTATACTATCTAATAAAATAACAACATCTTTTTTATGTTCAACTAATCTTTTAGATTTTTCTATAACCATTTCTGCAACTTGGACATGTCTTTCGCAAGGTTCATCAAAAGTTGAAGCAATTACTTCACCTTTTACTGATCTTTGCATATCTGTCACTTCTTCTGGTCTTTCATCAATCAATAAAACAATTAAAATTATTTCAGGATGATTTTCTGTTATGCTGTTTGCGATTTTTTGTAATAGAATCGTCTTGCCTGTTCTCGGTGGAGCAACAATTAAACCTCTTTGCCCTTTTCCAATCGGCGAAACAAAATCCATTATTCTCATAGAAATTTCATTTTTATGCGTTTCAAGATTAATTTTTTCTTCAGGATATAAAGGAGTTAAATTATCAAAAAATACTCTATGTTTTATAGAATTTGGATCTGCGCCATTTACTGAATCAATTTGAAGCAAAGCAAAAAATCTCTCTCCTTCTTTTGGAGGACGAATTTGCCCCAAAATCGTATCTCCTTTTCGGAGTGAAAAACGTTTTATTTGCGATGGAGCTATATATATATCGTCTTGTCCCGGCAAATAGTTATAATTTGGAGATCTTAGAAACCCAAAGCCGTCAGGTAAAATTTCTAAAATACCTTCATCAAAAAGATTCCCAATTTCTTTTACCTGCCTTTTCAAAATTTTGAATATCATATCTTGTTTATCTAATCCACTAACATCTGCAATTCCTAAGTTTTGTGATACTTTTTGTAATTCAACTAATGACATGTTTGACAAAGAAGTAATGTCCATTATTTCCATAATTTTATTTCTCCTAAAAAATTTTAAAATTAAATAAATTAATGTTTTTTATTTTTTAAAATGTACGCTATCAAAATTAAAAAAAAATTTTTTCAAGATTGTTAATGATAGAAATATCTAGGAATTAAAAAATAACTCTAAAATCATTGAATCAAAACATAGTTCTTGAGAAAAATAATTCAAATAATTTTATATTAAAATTAAAAAGATTTTCTATAGCAATTATATATTTTATGTATTACAAATTCAATAATATAATTCATAAAACATATTAATTATATTTTAATTTAATATTTTAATAATATCAAAAAATATCAAAATAGATTTTTTAAATTCAGAAATTTTTATAATAAATCAATCAAAAAAATATTTTTTTGTTTTATTTTATTTTATTTGTCTAGCTTTTAGGCGAGATTTATTAGATAGGCAATATACTTTAATAATAATATATAGCATAAAATAAGTTATATTGCAAGCATTTTTTTTGACAAAATTTTTATAAATTGTAACTTTTTAGCGCATACGGGGTTCGAACCCGTGATTTCTGCCTTGAGAGGGCAGCGTCCTAGCCACTAGACCAATGCGCCAATTAAAAAAAATCACATTTTTAAAACATTTCGTTAAATACAAACATATCTTTTATAATTTTATTTATCTCGTTTGATAATATGTATAAAAATAAAAAATGTTTCTATAAAATTTATTTATCGCTAATTTTTACGATATAATATAAAATAAATATATAAAATTAATTATTCTTATTTAGCCGCTAATTAGTTTCAAAAATTTTATAGAACTTAATATTTATGAATTGTATTGGGGATTTTTAACATAGATTAATTAAATAATAATAAATCTATAAGCAAAATTGTATTTTATTCATTCAATTTATGTTAAAAAGAAATAAGACAAAAGCTCATTATAAAATTTTAATGGTTTTGTAATATATAATAAAAATTTAAATTAGAGTCTAGCATTTTATTTAAAATATTATTATGACTCTTTTACTGCGGCTTTTGAATATGCAATTATATCTTTATATTTTTTTCTATATCTAAAAAATAATATTAGATTTGTTAAAAAACATATAAATAGATATTTTACAATTAATGCGTCTAATCTATCTTGTGTTCGCTCAAAAACACTTCCATATAGTATCCAAAAGCTCATATATATTATAGTAAATAATTGGTATTCTTTATATTTTTTCATATAATTGATAATTATATCGC
>JAIRLV010000321.1 GCA_031259185.1 Elusimicrobiota bacterium
CTAAATATCCATATAAACAATCCTTTTTTATATCTTCTGGTAAATTATACAAATTTTTTTGAAATGGAAAATCAATAAATCTATTTTTTATAAATATGTATGATTTTCTGTTATGAATTTCAATATTATTTTTTAATAAATCTTTTACAACTAAATTTTCTATATTTTTATCTGAAAAATGCAACAAATGCCCAGTAAAATCATATAAAAACCCTTTTTTTGTTTTTATTGTCCTACAAAGTCCACCCAAAACTTTTTCTTTTTCAAAAAGCTTATAATCTATATTATTTTGTTCTAAAAAATAAGCAGCAGAAAGTCCTGCAATTCCACCGCCAAGAATAATAATTTTTTTTTTATTTTCTTTCAATTTTGATTAAAAATGTCCTTTTAATGCTTTAAAAAATAAAGCAAAATATTAGTTTTTTTTGTTTTATTTAATTTCTTTGTTTAGTGACCTTCCAAAATTTATTTGTGATTGGGCTATATTATTTTTATCATAATCAACTTTTAATTCATCTTTTTTATTTAATTTTTTGTTTATGTTTAGTAGAATTTTCAAAATTTATACTTGTAGTTTCTTTCAATTATTGTCATCAATTTTGTATTCAGTTGGGAGATTTGAATGCGAAATTTAATTTTTGTTGGCTATAGCTTTTTTTAATCCTTTATCGCTCATATCTTTATATTTTATTGCTTTTCCCTGCATATCAAAATTAACTTTTTTTACAAAAAATCCCCAACTCACTTTTTTGTCAATCATTATGTCTATGACATAATCAGCATTGTATTCTTTTTTTGCTATTTCTAAAAGTTTAGCAAAAGAAGCTTCATTGCCTTTATAATCTCCATTACTAGAAAAACCGCCATTATATTTTACTTCTCCAAGTATATCAAAATCTTTAATCGTATTTTGAGTATAAAAAGTTGGTTCTGTTATAGAAATACAACTTATAAATGTCAGTAAAATTAATATTAAAATTATTTTTTTCATCTTTTTGACTCCTTTAAAAAATAAATTTTACTCTAAATTTTTTGGTCTAACAATTTGTCTCAAAAAAAATTTTTCAGTTTTATTTATTTTGTTTATTTTACCAAAAATTAAGTCTTTTGCATATAAAATATCTTGTAATTTTAAATTGTTTGTTTTTTCTTTCAATTCAAAAAAAAGTCTCCAATCTTTCATTACTTCAAAATATCCTAAATTGTCACTTATATCTGCCATTGTTTCAAAATCTAAAAAAAAATTAAAATCCGCAATAGTTTTTACCTTTAATAAATCATCTTGAATTATATCTTTTTCTAAATTTGAAAGCAAATTAAAAATTTCCAATTCTATTTTATCCAAATTTTTATATTCAGCTGTTCCATAAATCGCAAAAACTGACCCATATTTTTGTTCTGCAATTCCCGAACAAATTGTCCAAACCAAATTCAAATCTTGTTTTAATGTTTTATGCAATTTTGAACTAATTCCTTCTCCTAAAATTTTTGAAAAAGCTGATACTGCAACAAAATCATCTAAATTTGAAATATTCGGAGCATTCCAAGTATATGAAAAATATGTCTGATTTATAGTATCCATAATTTTTTCATTTGAAATAAAATTTTTGCAAACATCGCTAGAATTAAGATGAAAATCTTGTATATTTTTAACTTTTTCAATAGAATTTTTTTTTATATCAAAATGTTTTCTGGATAATTTTTCTAAATCATCCATTTTTAAATTACCAGCAACAAAAAGCGTCATATTTTCTGGAATATAATTTTCATCATAATAGTCTTTTAAATCTTCTTTTGTCATTCTCAAAATATTTTTTTTTGTCCCAATAATTGGTCTTTCATAAACAAAATTTTTTATTCCAAAAAAATTTTTATATATTTCCTCCCATAATACGCTCGTAGGATGATCTTTATACATTTGAATTTCTTCCAATATAACACCTTTTTCCATTTCAAAGCCTTCTTTTTCTATTTCTAAATTAAACGCCATATCGCTGATAACAGAAAAAGCTTTTTCTACATCGTTTGAATGAAGCGTTATATAATAATGAGTAAAATCATATGAAGTGGCTGCATTCATTTGCCCGCCAATATTTTCAATTTCTTTTGAAATTGAATTATTAGGATAATTTTTTGTATTTTTAAATAAAATATGCTCTAAAAAATGAGATATTCCGCTATTTTTAATAGTTTCATCTTTACTGCCAACCTTCAGCCAGAGATTTACATTAACAATTGGCAAATCATGTTTTTCAAAAAATACAATATTAAGTCCGTTTTTCAATTTTAAAACTTTTATTTTTTCTTTAAAAAAATTTTGTCCCATTTTTTTATATTCCATAATAATTAAAATTTTATTTAAATCTAGCAAAAAATTGTTTTTTCAAATTCTATAAATAGCATTTTTCCTTAATTTTTTTATTTCGGTCTCTACGGTTGAGCTTTGAGATTTGATTTTGTTTATGCGCGATACGATTTGGAATTGGGTTTGTAAAGGCGGCAATGGAATTTGTAAATTTTTTAAATAACTATCAGGAACTCGTTGTTGTCCTACACTCCCAGAAAAGTGCGATATCGCATTTTGTAAAACATTTTTCATTTTTAATAAATAATGTATATAATCAATATTTATTTCATTTAGGGAATTGTCATTTCTAATAATATGAAATTCAGTCGACCCGCAACCATAGTCATTTTTAAGATTTTTGACAACAGCAGATTTCCCATTTTGCATACAAGGCGTTATTTTGGCCCAAACTAAATCATTATTTTTAAATTTTGTGTAACCTTTTGATTGCGAAATCAAACGAGTTTCTGTAATTATCGTAGGGTCATTTGTACTAGAGACATCTTCCATTGGCAAAAATGATATTTCCATGTCTTCTTTTGGTAAGTTAGTTTTTGGATTTACCGATAAAATATTATCTATACTTTTCATTTTAAACTTATTTGATAATAAAATATTTTTTTTAATATTTATATCCCATTTTCCTAAATTTTTAAATTCAATAAAATTCAATAATTTATCGCTTAAATTTTTTTCTTGTTTTTGTTCTACAATTCCCAATTCGCTTTTTAAATAAACTTCTATTGAGGTTTGTAATTCTATTATTTGTTTTTCCTTTTGTTCTGCTTGTAAAATTTTATTGTTATATCGCGCTACGATTTTTTGCTGTGTTGATAGGTCAGGTAATGGAATTTGTATGTTTCTTATAAAATTATAATTTGCTTCGGTTTTGATACCATTTGTTTTCAAATTATTTACTTTTTCCAAAAACAATTTATCTCTTAAAAGTAAAATTAAATAATCGGCAATAATTTTTTTATAATTAACCTTATATGGTTGGTAATGAGTAGAACATAATAAATTTTCTTTAAAATTGTTTATTGCTATTGCCCCTTGATGGAAGTTTATATTTGATACTAATAAGTCGTTAACATATAGTTTATATAAATCCATTCCCGTTTCTTGTTTTTTTCTTAAATATATTTTACCATTATCAAATGAAATTTTTGCTACAATTTTATCAATTCCGTTATAATCTTCTTTTTTTATTTTTTGTTTTATCGGTAATAAAATTTGTTCTAAATTTTATTAAATCAAATTTGTTATTTTCCTTTAAATCAAATGTTAATCTTTTTAAATCCCAATAAGATAGTTCTTTAAAATCAATAAAATTTAAAAAATTGTAATTAGCTAGCATTTGAATTAGTCCTCGCTTATTGACTTTGCCTTATATTTAGTTTCCCATAATTTACTATTTTTTGTATATTCCTTAAACTCTTTTAATAATTCTATTAAATCATTTTTCGTTTCTTTTCCCGTTGTCGTAATTCCCACATTTTCTATTTTGGCAATAGGAATTTGATAATTAAATTTTTCTTTGATTATTTTTTTAATTTCTGTTTCTTTTTGAATTTCAATTTTTTTTAATTTTTGTTTTTTCTCTTTTGCTTTTAAATTTTCACATTTTTTTATTTCATTTTCATATTTTTTATTAACTTCATTTGTTGCTTGCTTTTTTATTTTGCTATATTTTTTTTCTTCCTTTACTGTAAATTTTTTAAAGAATAATAAAGATGTTTTTACACTCGCTCCAGCGCTTTTAAAAGTATCTTGTGAAATACTTGTAATCATTATAATTTTCGCTTTTCCTTCAACAAAATCTCTACATTTTTGTAAATTGCTAGCATTTAAAACTCCTTCAGGCAAAACAATCCCCATTCTACCACCCTTTTTAAGTAAATTTAAACATCTTTCAATAAACAAAACTTCTGTCAATTTTGAGCCAATTTTAAATCTTGCATTTACTTTATAATTTAAGTCATTTTCAGTTAATATATTATCTTGTAAAAAATAATTTTTGTCTTTATTTTTTTCTATAATTTTCTTCTGTTCTTGAATATCTTCCTTTGTAATAACTATATCATCAGTTATATTTGCTCCAAAAGGTGGATTTGTCAATATCACA
>JAIRLV010000030.1 GCA_031259185.1 Elusimicrobiota bacterium
CTCGTATTCAAAATAAAATTTGGATCGCTTGAAACTATTACTCCATTATTATCAATACCATTAAATATCTCTTTATCTAGTTGCTTGTGAAATGCTTTTATTACTCGTGCATTAAGTTCAGGTAACCCACTATTCGCTTGATATTGACTTTCTTTATATTTTGCCCCTTTAAATATCTTTTTATATATTTTATTTTTTTCTCCTGCTTTGATGGTTTGTCTTTCCGTATCTTCTTCATTGATTATCTTGGCTTCTATATCGTTATCGCCTTGTATTATCGTAAATTTCAAATTCTCTATCTTTGCTTCTTGTGGAACCGGTTTAAATACGCTATAAAACGGCGCATAATCCAGTACCACATCTTTTATTAATTGTTCTTTTGTTGGAATACTCATTAAATCTGTTGCCATTTTTTATTCTCCTTTTTTTTTGTTAAATTTTGCAAATTTTTGCAATTGATTTTTATTTTTTCTAGCTAAATTTTGTCTTTCTCTTACTTTTTTCGTTTCACTTTTTAATTTGTCTTTTAATACTTCTTTTTCTATTTCACTTTCAAATCCATTTTCTAAATCATCAGTATCTAAACCATCATTCTCATCTAATTTTTCATTATCTAGTCCCTCAGTATTTAAATTTTCATCGTTACTTATATCATTTTTTGATACTTTATTTTTTACCATATTTTTTTATAGCCCTCCTACAAAATCTATTGCAGCTCCTTGATATATATTATTTTTGCTATCAATACATTCAACAGCTTCGCTTGCAAAGATTGCATTGATTGGAATATTATCAGTCTCTACACTAGTAAGCTGTCCTGTAGTTGCATCTACAAACGCCCTCGCTCCTATTACAGCAGTTGCACCACTAGCTAATTGTGCATAAACTTCTAATCCTGATTGAACCACGCTTTGCCCTTTCAATTCAAACATCCCTGTTATTCCTTTCGGAATATCGGCTTCATCATTTACTTTTTTAATTGTTCCATCTGCTTGCAATGCTACAAACAAACCTTCGACTATTTCGGCATTGCCGCTCCTCAAATAATTATTTATTACTTCTGATTTACCTGTTTTATAAGGCGTTCCTAATCTTTTTGACATTTTTTTATCTCCTTTTGAGCTTTATTCGCTCTTTAATATTATTTTTATTTTGCTTCTATACTTTTTATATAATGATTTTTCAAGCCAAATACTTTATCATCATATTTCTTTTTATCGCTATCTGTATTTATATATCCGCCATTTGCTTTTTTTACTTCTTCAGCCTTTCTAATCGCTTGTCTCTTATCTACCACATCTTCCAATAACTCCCAGTATATATCTGATTGTTTTTCTTTTTCATCCTCTGCCAATGCTTTATATTCCAATATTTTCGGTTTCTTATTCTCAGACAAAACATCTATATTTTCCTGGATTGAAAAAAATGATACCAATAAATTTTTTTGTATTTGTTTTTTTAGTTCTTCCTCATTTGAATAATTTTTGTTTTTTATTTCTTGTAAAATTTTCGGTGTCAATTCAGGTAAAAATTCTTTGTTCGTTTCTACAAAATTATCTATTGAAAGGTTAAATTTTATTGTTCTTTGCAATCTATCAGTCTTTTTTTGTTCCTCTATTTTTCTTAATTCTTCCGCTTGAACTTTTTTTATTACATCATCATCGCTTTTATTTGTATTTATATTTTGCTCCGTTTGTTTTTGATTGTTTGTGGCATCTAATTTTTTCTGTAAATCCTGCATTTGAGACTTTAAAACAGCAATATCATTATTATCTGTATTGTTACTATCATTTGTATTATTACTGTTTGTATTATTAATTCCTTGATTTGATATATTACCTTCTGCCATTACAGCCTCCTCAATATTTTATTAATTATTATTTTATTGTGTCTACAAATCTTAAATCGCATTGACACCCATATCTTTCACCGGGCATATTCCCTTCGCTATCGCCTTCGCCTACTAAAAATATCCGTCCATATAATAGTTGATGTAATGGGTCTGGATTTTCTGCGCTACTTGATATCCACATATATTTTCGCCCTTCATTTTCTGCTTTTATTCTTTGTACTTCCTCATACCTAATTGCATTTTCTATCCTATGCTTTAATAATTTTTCACCCTTTATACTTTCTAACAACTCTTTCTTTTTTTCAGGTTCTAAACCATTTATTTTGCTTCTATATTTTTCTATAAATTCTCTCATTTCTTGTTTATTTATATTTTTAGGATCTTTTAATAATTCATTTGCTCCTTCAATAAACGCATTTTTCAAATCTTTATTTTCACTTTCTTTCAAAATGTCCCGCATATTATCTATTACGCTTATCAGATGTGAGTATTTCATATCTTTTTTTACTTCCTTCGCTTCTTTTTTTACTACATCTAATTCTTCCTCAAATTCAGCATCTATTTTTTTCATTCTCAATTTATAATCTTGTAATGCTTTATATACTGTAGCATCTAGCTTTTTCTTTGTTATCGTACTATGCCTTGCTAATACGATTAATACTCTTTGATTAGGAGTTAAATTTTTATTTAATAATTTTCTATTCCAAAAACTTTTTGTTAAAATTTTATTCATAATTTCTTGCAACATTTTTATTATTTAAACACCTCATCTATAAATATTTTTTTATATTCATCACTCACTATTTCGCTAGTTTCTAATATTGGTAATAAATTACTTACTGCCTCTAGTTTTCGCCAATTTTCTATCATAAATTTTATTTTCAATCCCATTAGATTATCTACTATAGGCTTGAAAATTGAATTAAAATAATATGCCAATCCTCTATTTATTGCCAATTGGTCGCTTTCTCCTGTCGTTGATAATCCTTGTGTCAATTCACCATTTACATAACTTAGTGGCATCCCCAACAAATTCGCTATAAAAGAATTAAATAATTTTAAACTTTGCTCAGTAGGACCAACATCATACTTTGGTAATTCTATGTTATCTTTTGCATCCAACATCACTGACTTTCCTTCCTTCATCCCTGTATTTATTTTTTTTGCCTGCGATATTGGATCCAATCTATCATTAGAGCTTATATTTTGCCTTAAATCGCCTATCTTTAATATTATCGCTTGCGTTAAGTTTATTCCTGTATTTATACCTGAAATCGTTGTATATATTAAATCCAAATACATCTTCAATAAATTAGTCTTATAAAAATTTTCAAACGAACATACTATCCCTATTTTAGATTTCCCTTTATTTTTTATATCATTATCTATTTGTTTTTGTTCGTCAGCCGTTGCTATTCGGACAATATTTTCATTTCTTATATATATTAAATATAATTTTGTTTTTGCATACATTGCTTCAGCTAGCAATGTTATTAATCCTTTATTTGCTTCAGTAGCCAAATAACTATCCCAAAATGAGTTTTCTGTATTTTCAGCTAATCCTACTGATTTATAATAACAATCAGTCAATAATCGTTTATATATTTCTATCGCATAATTCTTTTTAAAATTTTCTTTGTCTTCCTCTAACTTAAATATATTTTCTAATCCTGTATCTGTTGGTTGTGATATAATTTTATTTACAAAATTATTCACAAAATTACCTACATTAAAATCCATATTTTAATCCTTGTTTTTTTCTCTCTTTCCTATTAATCCCATTACTTGTAATGTACTCGCTAAACTATCAGGACTATCATCATATTGAGCATTATAATCATATTCTTTTACTTGTTTTATATACGCTAAATTTGCATCTTTTAAAATTGGATTTGAAAATTTTAAATTTGCAAGCCTTATAAAGTCTCTAAACATCCCTGCATTCATAATTTTTGAATGCTTATTTTCTGTCGTATGCCATCCAACTACTTCTAATCCATTTTTTTTTAATACTCTTACTGGATAATTACCTAATCCATTCGTTTCAAAAAATATTTTTTTCACATTCAAAATTTGGCAAATTTCCATTATCTCTTCTAAACAATTATCCCAGCTACGCTTAAATGCAAATCCACAAAATATTATATTTTCAAAATTTCCGCTTGCTACTGAAATCGCTGTCCAATCATTACCCTTACTGCTTGGATCTATAAATGCTACTGCGCCAGTGCTTGGGAAAAAATCTAATTCTTTCAATGCAAAAAATGGCATAGTCAAGTCAGCTTCTATTTCTAAAAAATATGACGCTTTTATGCTCGCTTCGCTTACTCCAGCCAATCTCTGCGCTTCTAAATCGTGATCTAATTCTGGTATTTCGCCATGCCTTATTTCTAATTTTTCTATGCTACTCAATCCTCTCAATTCTGAATATAAATCTTTTGGATGTACAGGTTGCCCTATGATCGTTATGTTTGTTTTCCCTTGCTTTGATAATTTTTGTAATTCTTCATATACTTTTTTTACTCGCTCTCTTTCAGCATTACTACAATCGTCAGGCGTTATCATGTCATCGCAAATGATATAATCTACGTGTTTACCTCTTATCCTTTTACTTCTTAGAGATAAACTCACTAAATTCGGTTCTTTCTTAATTAACCCTTTTATTCTTATCCTTGTTAAACTCTTATTTTGAAATTTTACACCTACATTTTCTAAACATCTTCTTATTTCTGCTACTAATTCGTTACCTCGTATTTTTTCTTTTGTAATTAATATAAATGTTTTTAGATTATCAAGATATAAATGATAAGCTATTCCTAATATTGTTATATAATCTGTTTTTCCATAGCCCCTTGAGCCTAAAAGTAATCTAGTCCCTCCATTAAATGCAAAATCCACCATCTCTTCTTGTTTTGCATACGGCTTATCATATTCACTTGCTACACAAAATTCAACATACCCCAATTTAGTTTTATTTCCTTTATTTTCCTTATTTTCATCATCATATTCATCTATATTACTTTCTTTCGGCGTTAATATTTCAAGAAATCTTAATGCTAAATTTGCCTGCTGTAAATTTATTTTATTTAAATTATTCCCTATAAGCGTATTTTTTAATTTTAATATTAATGCTTCTGTGCCTGATATATTTTTGCCATCTTTTAAGCCTATTTCTTTAGCAAATTCATTTGAAATATTATCTAATAAACTTTTTCTGTTCCTCCATTTCTTCCAACCCTCTTTTTTAGCTTGTGAGGTTGGCTGATTTCTCGTACTAAATCTTGTTTCTATAGATTCTGGCGGTTTATTTTCCCCGTTTTTCGCCGTTTTTTCCCCGTTTTTCTGATTTTCAAAATCATATTTTTTTTCCATTTTTATCATTCATTTTTTTTATTCTTTTCCTGTTTCACTCAATTCGCTTTTATTTCCCCAAATTTTACTCCATCTGCTCTTACTGCATTATCTCCAGCCAATTTCTCATATCTCTTAATTATCATATCACAATATTTCGGTTCCACATACCCAAATTTTTCTAGACTTCTCCTTAATGCTTCCTCTTGCTCCTTACTTGATTTCCTTGAATTATATTCTGCAAACTTCAATTCTTTTATTTTTC
>JAIRLV010000054.1 GCA_031259185.1 Elusimicrobiota bacterium
GTTCCCTCTTTGCTTAGGCAAATGTGGCGTTATTTTTTTTAATTGTTCTTTTGTTATTTTCATACTTCCTTCTTATACTTTTTTTTATTCTTGTGTCAACACGCCCTAGCATATCTGTCTCTCGCAAACCTGTCTAGCTGAAAAACTAAAATACATGAAAACAAATTGAGTCTGGCATCTCTCATCATGCTTTGAAATGCTGGGCGGTTCTCTTTTGCGCCAGATATTCCGCGATCTATATAATGGTTGATTATTACAAAATTGTTTTGAAACGCATAATTTTCACAGGCTCTTACCTGCGCTTCTATTGTATTTTCTGTCTGGTTGCTTGTTGAATATCTTGCATAAATTACCGCTTTATTCAATTGACGTACCTCTTTTTTATATATTTTATTTATATTTTTTTGTCTTATTCACACACATACAATATTTTTTTACATTTTTATAGTGTTTTTTTTATTTTTTTCATACAATATTTTAATATGGAGACTAATTTTTTTTAAGGAGGTATTATATATGCCAAAAAAAATGTTCATACTGTCCCTAAAAATGGTTCTTGGACTAATAAAATGGTAATGATCCTTGCCCTCCAAAAGATAAGAAACATTAAGCATAACTATTAATATTAACCCAATTAGTCTCCATATTAATTTATTATTTTAAATAATTTTCTACTAACTGTCTAAAGTCTATATCCTCAAAATTTAATGCTGACATTACATCTTTTACTAATTCTTTTCTTCTCTCTACTGGTATCTTTTCTAATTTTGCTGGATATGAACCCACTAATATTTCGCCATCCTGTATGTATATTCTTAATAATCGTTGCGTTTTTGCCTTTTTAATTTGCTTTTGTTTCATTTTGGTCTCCTATTTTTTTTATAATTTAGCTATATTTCTAACTTCAACTGTCTTTTCTCAGCCTCTAATCTTTTCTTTGCCATTTCATAGTATTTTTCATTTTTCTCAATCAAAATATAATTTCTTTTCCATTCTATACATGCTATGCCTGTTGTCCCACTCCCACAAAACATATCTAACACTGTGTCATTTTCTTTTGTGTGGACTAATATTAGTTTTTTGAATATCTGTAATGGTTTCTCTGTTGGATGTAGTGTTGTTTTGTGATTTATATCTTCTATCCAGTAAGTTCCGTAAAGACTATGTCGCAATCCGCTGTTAAATGTCGCTCCTTTTTCTTTAATAACCATACAATATTCCTTATCGCTTTTATAGCGAGTTCCACAAAGAGGTATCGCATTCGGTTTTAGCCATAGAACTATTTCTTTGTTGTAATTATTTTGTCTGGCGAATTGCAGGTATTCTAATAGTAGATATTTATTCGTCCATATGGCTAAATTCATTTTTTTTAATTTTTTCTGGGCTAATTCTAAAAAACTATTAGGATCAAAATTAGTCCCTAATTCGTCTTGTATTTCAGTTAACAATCTATTGCTTCTATTCTGCCAAAATTTACCGTTATTGTTATCTATTTTTTTACTGCTAAACCGACCGATACGGCGGATCGGTCAACACGAAATCTATTGACTTGTCTGGGATATTCTTTAATGCCTCATAACAATCGCCTAATATTAGTTGGTTTCGGTAGTTTTTTAACATCTTTATTTTATAATAATCCTTATATTATTCGTTATTTTTCCTTGTCATTTCCGTGTTTATAGCTTTCCCACGCAGACATAGCTAATCTTTTTATATTTCCTTCTATATCGCTATATTTTTTTAGACTTTCCAGATCTATTGGCTCTTTACATATATTAGTATCAAAAATATATTCGTATCTGTGCCTTTTTTTGAGGTTTTTATTCTTTCTATATTCTTTATTTTTCATTAATTCGCTCCACATATAAACTTCTTATAATTTTTTTATTTTTTTATTTATTTTTGTATTTGTAGATGCTTTACATAACAATCATAAAAATATTCTATTTCTTGCGGACTGATTGTTTTGTTTTGTTTTGCGTTATTTTTGTTTTTTTCATTCTTTATACTTATATTTTTATAAATACTTATCGGTTCCCTTCCATCTAAAAAATTAACCTCGCATATTTTTTTATTTTCATTCATTCCTTTACTCCTTTTTTTTATATACTTTTAGCTCTTTTTGTTTTCTTTGACTTACAAAAAATTCTTTTATTTTTTTCCAAAATTCTGCTACAAAACATATCACCACTAATATCGCAATCCCGCAATGTATTATTAGCAATACTGTGGTTATATTATTATTTACTACTGACATTGATTTTTACCTCCTTTTTTTATTTTTTTTTATTTTTTTTATTTTTATTCCTCATCCTCATCATCATCCACACGCTCCACTATCTCCATAATCGCATAATTAGCTATATCCCTCAATGTATCAAGCACGCTTTCATCTTTTACGGTTTCTTCCTTACTCCGTAGTAATGTAGTTAGCCTATTTAGTTTGTCTTCCAGCCTTATCGCTACTACATTAGGATATTTTTTCCTAGTTATGCAAAAACTATCTCCATAATCACGGTTCTTTGTCTCATACAAATAACTCAACTCACGACATATTTGTCTATGCGTTTCTAGTTTGTTCATGTTTTTATTCCTCCCTCTTTTTTATATTTTTTTATATTTTTTTGTTAAATATCAAACCTAATATCTTTTTTATACAGTTAATACAGTATTTAATCTTTGAAACTTTATAATTTTGATTTTTTCGATATAAATATAAACCTAAATAATTCGTATATTCATATCTATATTGCTTACCTCGTATCATTTTATTCTTTTTCATTGCTGTTTTTCCTTCTTTTTTTATCTTATTTATTTCTATTCGTTTTATTCGTTTTTTTTATTTGTTTTCTATTTATTTTTTTTCTATCTTTCTATGTGTTGTAATGTATCTTTGCCATCTTGTCTAATCGCCTTTCTATATACTCGCAATACTCTATTATTTCTTGATCGCTAAGATTACTCATCGCACATATTTGTCTACGGTGAAAATCATAAAAATATTGCTTTATGTTTTCAAAATTAACACCGTTAATTATTAAAAACTCTATATTATCATCTCTTGCTTGCTTGCTTGCGAAAATCTATTTTTTTCATTATTTCACCTCTATACTTTGTTCTTTATTATTTGCTCTTTAATACCTTTATTCTTTGTTTTTTGACGCCTCTATACTTTCAATAATACCTTTCAGGAAATTTATTTCTTTTGTTGTTTTTTCTATCTCTTTTTGTATAAAGCCCAATCTCTTTCTCTACTTCCTTGTATCTTAATAGCTTGTCTCTTGCTTCCTCTAATATTCTAAGTCGCCTATTAAGCCTCCATAATTCGCCGTAATACGCCATCTATAAACTCCTTTTCTTTTCTTTATTTTACTTTTCTATTATTGCCACAGCATTTTTTTATATTCATACTAACACTCCTTCATTGTTTATTATTTTCCTAAAAACTCGTTGATTAAATTATAAATGAACACCACAGGAGGTATATGTTCGTTTTCTACCTTAATTATTCCTATAATATCAAATGCTAAATCAAATACTCCGCCTGCTCCACTATTATCAATTGTCACATCTAAATCTAAATTATAATTATTTATATTAAGCCCTACATCTGCAATGTTTAAAAAAAATTGCAATTTCTTTACTTGGTTTTTGTCTATCATTTTTTTTACTCCTTCTGTTTTTTCTAATCAAATACGACCTGCGATAACTCCTTTTGTATCTTGGGTAATTGCAGCGCAAACCAGTCTATCATCTCCTCATTCGTCGCCCAAGCCCCATCATAATTAATAGACGAACTATCAATCCCACTCTCCGCTAAAAACGCATGAATTAACTCATGACGAAATATTTGTTTTGTGTGTTCTACGCAATATTCATCGCTTTCATCCTTGTAATTCGGAAAACTACGCACATTGCCTATATGTATCTTTTTTAATACTGTATCACAATATCCAATTACCCCTTTTTTTCCAAAATATGTATCCTCGTCGTAGTTCTGCCGTATTATTTTATATTCTGTGCCTAGTATGCTTACGCTTACTTCCATAGCTTTTATCCCTCCTGTTTTTTTATTCTTTGAATTCTTGGTTTTTTATTTTTTTAGTCTACTTTTTTATTTTTTTTACTTCTTTATTTTTTTTTGTATTTTATATTTTTT
>JAIRLV010000077.1 GCA_031259185.1 Elusimicrobiota bacterium
ATAAATAGTAAAAAACATTTCATTCTTGAAAAAATAGAAAATTATTGTATTTTTGGATTAGGAGCATCTAGAAATGAAAAAAGATTTGATATAAAAAAATTTGTAGAAATTGCAAAAAATGAAATTTTTTTAAATAATAAAAATTTAAAAATCATTTTATTAGGTAGTAATAGCGAAATTGAATTGGGAAAATTATTTTTAAATTTTTATGGGGATGATGATAACAAAAAAATAATAAATTTAATCGGTAAAACAAGCATTTTAGATATATTTTCTATAATAAAGTATTCAAAATTTGTACTTGGAAATGATTCTGCATATATCCATATAGCGACTGCTTTAAATATACCTTCTATTTGTTTACTCAGCGGTCATAATTACGGAAGTTTTTTGCCGTACCAAATTGACGAAAATGAAAATTCCAGGACTATTCCTACTTGTATTACATCAACAAAAATGGATTGTTTTGGTTGCGGTGTAATTTGTAAATTTGGATTAACAAAAAATAAAAAATATGTTTGTGTAGAAAATATAGATATAAAAAAAATAATTGATGGAATAAAAAATTTGAATTTGGAATAACTCATATGTTAAAAAAGAGACTCTTTATTTTATTAAAGTTAATTGCTTATTTTTTTATAGACAATTTTGCCGATATATATTTTTTATTATTCCATAGAAAGATTGAAAAGTCAAATAAAATATTAATAATTGGAGATCAACAGATTGGAGATTTTATATTATCTCTAAATTCTTTGAAAGAATATAAGGGAACTTTCAAAAATAATAAAATTGTTTTATTATGTAATGAAAATTTAGTCGATTTAGCGAGAAAAACAAATTATTTTGATGAAATTATTTCAATAAATACTAATAAAATTTATTTAGGAAATAGTTTTTTGAGAATAGATTTTAGTCTAGAAAATTTTATTTATAGATTCAAAAAATTACTTGAATTAAAAAAAATAAATTATAAAAAAATATTAAATCCAACAAATTTATTTTATGTTTCTATGTTAATAAAAAACCTCAATGCTGAAGAAAAAATTGGAGTTTTTGATAAAAATAAATATTTAGGCAATTTTTTTAATATTCCTTATACAACTCTTGTTAAATTAGATTTGAAAAATGAATTAAATGATTTTGCAAAATTTTTTAGAATTATTAGCGGACAGAAAAAATTTTTATCTGGGTTACCAACTTTTGACTTTGAAATACCAAAATATGAGAAATTAGCAAAAAATTACGATTACTGTGCGGTGTCTTTATCCGGCTCTTTTTATGAAAAAAATTGGGATATAAAAAATTTCCTAAAAAGTCTAGAAAAAATAAATTTTGAGATAGATATTGTTTTAGTCGGTTCTAATACTAAAAATGAAATAAATTCTGCAAATCAATTTCTAAAATTATATAAAGGAAAAAATAAAGTTATAAATTTTGTTGGAAAAACGACATTAATGGAATATATTTCAATAATAAAATATTCTAAATTTGCTTTTGGGAATGATTCTTCAATTATTCATATTGCTGTTGCTAGCAAAATTCCTTCAATATGTATAACTTCTGGACATAGTTTTGAATATTGTGTCCCATATTTTATAGAAAAAAATTTGACAGAGAAAGAAAAAAATATTTTACCAATTTCTATTTTTCACAAAATGGATTGTTTTGGCTGTGGATTAATTTGCAACAAAAAATTAACAAAAAACAAAAAATTTCAATGTGTTGACAATATTGAAGTAAGTAAAGTAATATCAGCTCTGAATAATATTATCAATATTAATAAAAATTAAAATAATGAAAAAACTAAAATTATTTATAAATAAATCTTTATTAATTTTTAGAGTTTTAATATTTTTGATTATAGATAAAATAGCTTTTAGCATCAAATTCTCTCAACTCTCAAATATAAATGAAAAAGATAAAATTATTTTGATACTTAATTTACAAGGATTAGGAGATTTTTTGATACATTTATCAACTTATAAAGAAATAAAAAAATACTTTCCCAATCATAAAATATATTTTCTGTGTGATTTAAAACTTGTAAAATTAGCAAAAAAATTGAATTGTTTTGATAAAATTATTTCTATTAATTCAGATAAATTTTTTTTAGGAAATAATTTTTATAGAATTAATTTTAAATATATTTTTTATAGATTCAAAAAAATTCAAGAAATTAATAGACAAAATTACGATTTTATCTTTAATATTTGTAGAAAAGAACTTTTTTTGAATATTTTGATGATGAATTTAAAAGCAAAAAATAAAATTGGATTTAACCAAATTACTTTTAACAATAAATTTTATAATTCCATTTTTAACAAAGCATATACAAAAGTTATACAAACCGAATATAAGCATTTTTTGTGGAGTATAAAGAACTTTTTTCAACAAATAAATCCAAATTATGAAATAAAAAGCGATGAATATTATCTCCCAAAATTTGAGGTGGACATAAAAGAATATAAATCTTTAGAGAATAAAAAATATTTTGTTATAGCATTAGGAGCATTTGATTTAAAAAGAACTTTGGATATAAAAAAATTTATTGCTTTAGCAAATGAAATTAATACAAATATTGAAAATATTGTTTTAATAGGAATTGAAAAAGAAAAATTTTTAGGAGAATTTTTTGAAAAAAATTATTCTGGAACAAAAAATATAATAAATTTAATTGGCAAAACTAATTTATATGACTTAATTTCTGTAATCAAATATGCAAAATTTTTTATAGGCTCCGATACAGGCACTACTCATTTTGCAGTAGCGCTGAAAACTCCATCTATTTGCATTTTATGCGGGGGAAGTTT
>JAIRLV010000093.1 GCA_031259185.1 Elusimicrobiota bacterium
TCTCAATATTAATAATATTGAAACTATTTTTGAAAAAAATTCTATCCCTATTGAATTCGATTTACTTTCTATAGATGTAGATTTTAATGATTATTATTTATGGGAAGCAATTAATTTATACAAACCCAGGGTAGTTATCATAGAGTATAATTCGTCTTTGGGTCAACATAATACGCTAGTTGTCCCTTATAAACGTGATAAGGTTTGGGATGGTACAGGTTATTTTGGATCAAGTTTGAAGGCACTTGAAAATTTAGGAATAAAAAAAGGTTATTCGCTAGTTGGATGTAATTCTATCGGCTCAAATGCTTTTTTTGTACGTTCAGATATTGTAAAAGATTTATTTTGTTCGCCATATACATCTGAAAATCATTTTGAACCAAGATTTTTAGTAAATTTGAGAAATGGTCATCCTAAAAAAATAGCAGAATATATTAATTTAGATAACAAATATTAATAAACGTTAACTTACCTTTTTTATTTTAAAAAGAATGTTTCATGAAACATAAACTATACAACATATAGTGGTGTTATACTATATATTGTGGTTTTTTATAATTTTTAGGAGACAATTTTATGATAGCGAGATATAGTAGAAAAGAAATGGCAAGAATTTGGACTGAAGAGTATAAGTTTCAAAAAATGCTAGAAGTAGAGATTTTTGCCTGTGAAATATTATCAAAAAAAGGAATTATTCCAGAAAATTCTTTAAAAAATATTAAAGAAAAAGCAAAATTTGATATTGTAAGGATTAGAGAAATTGAAGAGGTTGTAAAACATGATGTTATTGCATTTTTGACAGCAGTTGGAGAAAATATTGGAGAAGATTCTAGATTTATTCATATAGGATTAACTTCCTCTGATGTTTTGGATACGGCTCAAGGAGCTATATTAAAAGAATCAATAAAGATTTTGAGAAAAGATATTATAGAACTTTTAGGGATTTTTAAAGAAAAAGCTATTGAATATAAGATGTTGCCAATGATAGGTAGAACTCACGGGATACATGCGGAACCAATGACTTTTGGACTAAAATTGGCATTGTGGTATTCTGATATGGAGAGAAATTTAGAAAGATTAAACGAGATGGAAAAGAGAGTTGCTGTTGGAAAAATTTCAGGAGCAGTTGGAACTTTTGCAAATTTGGAGCCTTTTGTTGAAGAATATGTTTGTGAAAAAATGGGCATTGCCAATGCAAAAATTTCTACACAAGTTCTCCAGCGAGATAGACACGCTGAATATTTAACAACATTGGCGCTTATTGCAGGGACTGTTGAAAAAATAGCTACAGAATTTAGAAATTTGCAAAGAACAGATATTCGTGAAATAGAAGAAAGTTTTTCAAAAGGACAGAAAGGCTCATCTGCAATGCCGCATAAGAAAAATCCGATAACGAGCGAACAATTGACTGGGCTTGCTAGGATTATTAGAAGTAATTCTATTGCTGGGCTAGAGAATATTGCGCTTTGGCATGAAAGAGATATCTCGCATTCTTCTGTTGAAAGGATAATTTTGCCAGATAGTTCAATATTATTAGATTACATTTTGCAAAAACTAAAGACTATCATTTCAAATATGATTATCTACAAAGAAAATATGAATAAAAACCTTTCTAAAACTCAAGGGTTATTTTTTTCCCAAAGACTTATGCTAAGTCTTGTAGGAAAAGGTATTTCAAGAGAAAAAGCATATCAGTTAGTTCAAAAAAATAGTTTAGAATCTTGGGATACTCAAAATTCATTAAAAGAATTAGTTTTAAAAGATATTGATATAATGTCCATTTTGAATGAAAAAGAATTAGATGAAATTTTTAGTTTGGATTATTATTTAAGAAATATTGATGAAATTTTTAAAAGAGTTGGAATAAAATAAGTATGAAAAAAATTTAAAAAATTTTACATTTACAGATTTTTTAAATAAAAAGTTAAAAATGTTTTGAAAAATTGAAATAATATTTGAAATATGCTATATTATAAAAATGTATGTTAAAAAATTATTTGAAAAAAGAGCGATAAAAAAATGTTTAGCTTTATAAAGAAAATACATTTTGTTGGAATCGGTGGATCTGGAATGAGCGGGATAGCTGAGGTTTTAAATAATTTAGGCTATAAAATTTCAGGTTCAGATATACAAGAAACTTTATTAACTAAAATGTTGGAGTCGCAAGGAATAAAAATTAATATTGGGCATTCAGCTCTAAATATAAATGACGATGTTGAATTAGTTGTTATTTCTACGGCGATATCTATGGATAATCCAGAAGTTGTAATAGCAAAATCTAAAAACATCCCTGTCATTCCAAGAGCAGAAATGTTAGCAGAATTGATGAGACTTAAATATTCCATATTAATTGCAGGGACGCACGGAAAGACAACAACGACTTCTATGATTTCTTGGCTTATGTATAAACTTGATTTTGATCCAACGATTATTATTGGTGGAAAATTGAATAATATAGGAACTGGCGCAAAAATTGGGAATGGGAAGTTTTTTGTGGCAGAAGCAGATGAAAGCGACGGTTCTTTTCTAAAATATAATCCGATTGTCGCGGTTTTAACAAATATTGATAATGATCATCTTGATTATTATGGAAATATGGATAATTTAGAAAATTCTTTTTTAAATTTTGTTAATAAAATTCCATTTTATGGATTTAGCGTTTCATATAATGATGATCAAAATATTAGAAAGTTGATAAAAAAAACGAATAGAAAAAATATTAGCTATGGAATTGAGAATGAAAGCGATGTAATGGCAAAAAATTTTGTTATAAAAGATGGCAAAAATATTTTTGATGTATATAAAAAAGGCAATTTTTTAGGAAAAATCGTATTGTCAATGCCGGGAAAATACAATATTTTGAATGCTTTAGCTGCGATAACAGTTTTACTTGAATTCAATGTTGATTTTGAAAGAATAGCGCTAGCTTTTTTAGATTTCAAAGGCGTTGGACGAAGGCTAGAAATAAAAGGACAAAAAGAAAATGTTTTGGTGATTGACGATTATGGGCATCATCCTACTGAAATGAAATCAGTTTGGAATTCTATAAAAAATTTTTATGAAGACAGACAAAAAATTGTTGTTTTTCAACCGCATAGATATTCTAGAACGAAAATTTTGGCTGAGGAATTTGCAAAAGTTTTAAAAGATATGGATAAAGTTTTACTTTTACCGATTTATCCAGCAGGAGAAATTGATACTGAAAAAGTAGATTTAGGCTTTATATTGAAGTTTTTATCTGAAAAAGAAAAAGAAAAAATTATTTGTTTTCAGCAAAAAAAAGATGTGGAAATTTTTTTGGATGAAAAATTGGATACAAAAGAAAAATCTTTAATTTTGACTTTGGGTGCAGGGGATGTCTACAAAATTGGGGAAAATTATTTAGGAATTTAGAGATTTTATAATTTTTAATTATAAATATTTGAAAATATTTTTTTCATATTTTTCATAATGGAAGGAATTTATGGCAATAGCAAAACTAAAAAAAGTTAATATATTTTTTTTGAAAGACCAAACTGATGCAATATTGTCCTTTTTGCAAGAAATAAAGAAAATAGAGTTATTTGATATAAAAAATAAAAAAGGAATAATTGCAGAAAGAACAGGTTTAAAGTTAGGTAAAAACTTTTTATTTTCAGAAAAAAATGAATCAAATGAAAATGATAGAATAGGATTAGAAAATCAAGTTGATTTTGAGATGTCAAAGCAGAATCAAAATATTTCAAATTCTTTAAATGAAAAAATACAACTAATGACAGAATTAGAAAAAGCGAATAATATATTAGAACATTACGAAGTTAAAAAAAATCTTTTAGAAAAATTAAATCCTAAACTAATTATTTCAAAGAATGATTTTAATAATTTTTATAATTCAGCAGATAAAGTACAAAATTTAGTAAATATAGCCCAAAAAATAAATACTTATTTGAGACAATTAGATGTTTATAGAAGTAAAAGAGTTGAACTTTTGGAAAATATGGAAAGTATAAAACCTTGGTTAAACATAAAATTAAGGTTAGACGAGATATTCGGCACATATTATACTAGAACTATTGCTGGAATTATTCCTATAGAGCAATATCAAGTTTTTTTATCAACAAAAATAGAAGGAATTGAAGACGATGCGTTTGAGATATTTGAAATAAATAAAGATAAAAACCATGTTTATTTTTTAATTTTATCTTATTTTGAAATAACAAGCAAAATTAAAGAACATATTTCAAAGTTTGGTAAAATATTACATTGGGAGGGAATGGAAAAAACTCCAACACAAATTTATGAGCAATCGCAAAGATATTATGATGCTCTAAAAAGAAAAGAAAACTTGATAATTAAATTTATCCAAAAAAGAAGCGATTATTTAAAAGATATAAAAATTTTTTATGATAAGATTTATAATGAATGGTTAAAATTACAAAAAAATAATGAAACATATACGCTAAATAATGTCTCTATTTTAGCAGGTTGGATAAGGGAAAAAGATTTATACGAATTTCAACTTAATTTTGAATCGAGATTTCCAGAAATTTTTTTATTAATAGAAGAACCAGATTTTGCGAAGGATGATATTCCAATTGCTTTTGAAAATTATCCTACAATAAAGCCTTTTGAAATAATAACTGATTTATATGGGAGACCTGATTATTCAGGTATAGATCCGACTATATTTTTATCGCCATTTTTTATGTTTTTTTTTGGGATTTGTTTGGGCGATGCGGGATATGGTTTAATAATGACAGCTTTAGCAATTCTAGGGAAAAAATTATTACCTAAAAAAAATAGTATGCGTAATATTTTCAAACTTTTACTTTATACAGGATTTTCCACATTTTTAATTGGAATTTTGACTGGAACATTTTTTGGTAATATGGTTAACTTTTTGCCAAAAAATTTGTATTTTATAAAAGAATTTTTAGCTAAAATACAAATAATAGATACTATGAGCCCTAAAGGTTCATTAATATTTTTGGGGTTTTGTTTAGTGTTTGGGTATATTCATTTATGTTTTGGGTTGTTTCTAAAAGTATATTTGTGTATTCGCGATAAACAATATAAAGATTTATTTTTATACGGATTGCCTGCTATGTTTATACAATTATCTCTTTTGCCAGTTACATTGTATTATGTTTTGGATTTTAATTTTATTCCAGCTATGATTATAAAAATATTTTTGTTTTTATTACTTTTTAGTATAATTTTGATAGCTGTAAAACAATGGATTAGCAACGACGAGCTTATGGAAAAAATTTTTTGGTGTATTTATGCAAATTATTCCGCTATAACTGGGACATTTTTATCCGATACATTATCTTATGCGAGACTTTTTGCTTTAGGACTCTCAGGCGGACTTTTGGGGCTTGCTATTAATGAAATTGCTGCTGTTTTCAAATCTATCCCATTTATTGGAATAATTTTTATGATATTGATTATGATAGGCGGGCATATTTTTAGTTTGGCAGTCAGCGGATTAGGTTCTTTTGTTCATTCTTGTAGATTGCAATATTTAGAATTTTTTACAAAGTTTTTTGAAGCTTCTGGAAGAGAGATGAAACCTTTTTGTAATGAGAATAAATATATAGAAATTGATACGGAATAAATAATTTTTTAATACTTTTTTAAAATACAATTTTAACTCAAATAATTAATTATGATTAATGAGAATTTTTTTCATTTTTAGAATAAATTATTTTGGCAAATTATAAAAAAACTATTTTAAAATAATAATATAAAAACGAATAAAATAAAAAATATAAGAAACCGCAACATAACAGTATAACGCTATTATTATATTGTATATTTGAAATATTATATATACATTGAATAGAAAAGGAGATTTTTTTATGAAAACTATTTTGGTTACTGGTGGAACGGGTTTTTTAGGCTCGCATTTATGTAAAAGACTTTTAGATGAAGGTAATAAAGTTATTTGTTTAGATAACAATTATACAGGAAATATAGAAAATATAAAATCTTTCATAGAAAATCCTGAATTAAAAAAAGACGGAATTTTTAAATTTATTGAACATGATATAATAGAACCTATAAATATAGAAGAAAAAATAGACCAAATTTATAACCTTGCATGCCCGGCTTCTCCACAGCATTATCAAGGCAAAGCTTCCATTTACACTACAAAAACTTGTGTCATTGGAAGTTTAAATATGCTAGAATTAGCAAAAAAAAATAATGCTAGGATTTTACAAGCTTCTACATCAGAAGTATATGGAGAACCACTAGTTCATCCTCAAATAGAAAATTATAGAGGCAATGTTAATCCAATAGGAATTAGAGCTTGTTATGATGAAGGAAAGAGATGCG
>JAIRLV010000113.1 GCA_031259185.1 Elusimicrobiota bacterium
TCCTATCAATAAGGATTCCGGTAATACATCATCTGCTAAGATACAAGGCGGTAGAAAATTCGTCAGGAATGCTCTATATATGGCTTGTATGAGTGCTATTCGTTTTAATGATGAGATAAAGCGTTTCTATCATAATCTGCGCTCTCGTCATAAATCTTTCAAAGTTGCCATTACTGCTTGCATGCATAAACTGATCATCCACTTAAACACTCTACTCCGCTGTTACTAAATTTTTTATTTTTTCCTTGACTTTAAAACACGGTCTCTTTCTTTTGTCCAATGTCAAAAGAAAAGTAGATTTAAATAAAAATAATTTTTTAAAAACAAAAATATTTTGTCAAAAAATAAAAAAGAGAATAAAAAAAAGAAAAATACAGTTTCATGCACTCGCACTTATTGCAGTAGTATAAATTTTCTCAAGCAATGTCAATGCTCCTATATAACCGACATAGCTTTTTGAAATTACGACTTCATATGATGCAGGAAA
Organism: Elusimicrobiota bacterium; assembly: GCA_031259185.1. Lineage (GTDB taxonomy): Bacteria > RUG730 > RUG730 > RUG730 > RUG730 > JAIRLV01. Next base: position 488 of record JAIRLV010000113.1, read on the forward strand.
CCCTATTTCTATAATACTTCCTTTTAATTTTTTAGCTATATCTCGCTCCCAAGTCGTTCCAAATATAATAGGTGGTTTTATCCCAAAATCAGAATTCTCCAAAATTTTACCAATTACATAACCGTCCTCTGCAAATTCAACTTCAATTGTTACATCTTCTGCAATATTTTTAAATTCATTAGCAATAATTTCTCTATATTTGTCTGGAGGATTATCTGTAACTATGCTTGTTACTGGTATTAATCCAAGTTGCTCTACAGCAAATTTAGAAACAGCCAAAGCATAACTGGCATCTCCCACAACTGCAAATTTTCCGGGCAAACCCCACCAATACTCTGAATAAAAATCTGCAAATTGTTCTAAATAATAATAATATACTTTTTCCTCTTGTTTTATAAATTTTTCAACTTTATTTTTATCTAATTCAGCAAAATCTGCAACTTTTCTCAAAAACTTACCTGTTTCTTTTGCTCCTATTGGAATTACTGGTATATGCAAAAATGGTTGATTATATTTTTCTTTTAAATGTTTAGCAGTTTCAAGTCCTAACCAAGGAGATAAAACAATATTAAATCTAGCTTCTGGAATTTTTTGCCAATCTTTAATTCCTTTGCTTTCATGCCCATACAAGACATTAACTTTTAATCCAATTCCTTCCAAAACACGTTTAATTTCTACTAAATCTCCTCGCCAAAAAGTATTTTGATAAGGCAATAAAGACCATAAATTCACTAACTTTTCATCTTTTTTCCCATTATAATTTCCTACAAATTGGTCAATAATTGCTCTAGAAACTAATTCATGTCCCGTAAAATTGTTTCCTTTAAAACCGCCAGTTTCAGCATAGACTATTTTCACACCTTTATTTTGAAATTTTGAAACAACGCTAGCAACATCGTCGCCTACTAATTCGCCTATACAACCTGTCAACACAACAAAAAGATCAGCGTCCATAATTTTGATAGAAGCTTTTATTAATTCTTCCAATCTCTCATTGCCTCCAAAAACTACTTCTCTTTCGCCAGCATTTACACTAGGCGGGACTGCCCCGCCGCTATACCCGCCACCTTGGAAACCATTATAAAAGCAAATACTCATAAATTGTTTGTCAACGCAACCAGGTCCACAATGAGCTATAGGTACAACTCTTGGGATAGCTGATACGCTGGATAAAGCGCCTAATGTACATCCATACCTTGTTTGATTTATAGAGTTCGTTCTTTTTATATCTAATTTTGTCATATTTTTTCATTTCTCCTTTATAAATAATTTTTCAATACAAAAAATAATAAATCATGTTTCTATGAGTTCGGGTTTTTTAGATAATATATAAGGATCCTTTTGGGCTAACCACCATTTTGTGTAAGGTAATTTTACGTGATCTTTTAAATCTTGATGAAATTTTTTGTGAGCTAAAACATCTAAAATTATTTCTCCTAAATTAATCATACCTTGGTAACCTACAGCTATGTGTTCATCTCCAAGTGGAACTGATGGAATTCCTAACTTTGCAGCAAGTGGAGCTAAACTGTTATGCCGTATTATAATAAAATCTGGGTTTACTTTTTTCAACAAGCCATAAAATTGAAATTGTTGCCTATTGCTCACATTAAAATTAGGGACATTGCCATAATTATCAACAAGATGCTTTAAAGAATCTTGCTTTGGAGAACCGCTATCATAAATAGGATCATGATGAAAAACTAACGAACCATCTACTTTCAAGCCTAATTCTTTCAATACCGATATAAGTCCATGCGCATATGCGGATCCAGTAGCAACATATCCTTTTATTCCTTTTAATTTCTTTTTAAGTTTTTCTATTTCTGGTTTTACTCTTTCATGTTCTTTTTTTATATATTTTTCCGCTAATTCTTCTCTAGCAGTAACTCGTCCTATTTCCCTTATCCATTCATCCATTCCTGCAAAACCATATGGTTGCGGAGCTTTTATTTCTGGGACACCAAATTCTTGCTCTAGAGCCGCCGCCATATAAGTAGATAATGTGTAACAAAAACCTACAGTCGCAATAGCTTCTGACAATTGTGCCAATTCGTCTACTGTTGCTAAATCAACTACATAATTGACTCTCAATCCAAGTTCTGCAAGTATTGGAGTGAATATATCAGATCCCCAAAGATTGATTACATTTATTAGATCTTTTTGTTTTTTTGGATTTTTTCTTACAATCTGCCTCAAAATACCATGTTGAGTAGAGTCAAAACCCGTACTCCAATGTTTGGATCTGAACCCTTCGCAATAAAGAGGAATTACGGGTATACCATATTCTTTTTCCGCTTTTATAGCAACGCTCTCAATATCATCGGCTATTATTGCAGTAGAACAAGACGTTGAAATAAAGATAGCTTTTGGATTATATCTTTCCCAAGCATCTTGGACAGATTGTTCCAATTTATTGATTGCGCCAAAAATCATATCACTCTCATTAAGATTAGTACAGATTATTCTAATGTTTTCTACAGGATGATTTCGCAAAGCTAGTCCATTCCTATAAATTGAATTATATAATACTTGCCCTACTCCACACCCTATTGGCGAATGTTGTATCAAAACAGCATCTCGGACATTTCCAGCTTGACATTCTACCATCTGTTCACTACATACTGATCCTTGTGTAAAAGGTCCTTTTACTTCACATAACTGACATTCGCCTTTGCCTTGTCTGCCGCAACTAGTATTTGATTGTTTTGACAATTCTCTTGCTGATCCGCTCCAACCAATTATTGTCCCTAATCTTTGCTCGCGAATTTCCACATCAGCTACTTCTAAATTAATTTTCTTTTTATTTTCCATTGATACTATCCTCCAAAAACCAATATTTCATTTTTATATAATATTTTGTAAAAACTTTTTTATAAATTTTTATCTAATCTAAAAAAAATCAATTAGTGATTCCCTTTACAAAACCAATTATATCTTTTGAAATTTCCCAATCTAAATGATTTTACCAACGAGTATTCCATAGCCTTCTTTTTTAATAAAATCTGATTTCCGCTTAAAAAATTGCAAAAAACAGAATTTTTTATATATGTTGAACAAATAACATAAGTATAAAAAAGTTATTCCAAATATTTTACAAATACAAATACAAATAAATATATTAAATTATTAAATACAAAATTTTCACTAAAATTTTTTATTTATGTCTACCAATACTATGTTTGTCATCTCCTAATACATCATAATATAATTTGTCTACAAAATTTTTTGTATCAAGATTTGTTGGCAAATAACCAGTTTTTTTCAATTGTTCCACAAAATATTGGGCATCTTCTTTCGCATTATTACTCGCACTTGCATGATTTTTATGACCATAATTATAACTTTTTAGTAATTCTGCAGTAAGAATTGGATCTTCACCCGGAATATATTCTCTTTCAACAATGATTCTAGCAGTCTCTTCTGGATTTGCTGCAATCCATTCTTGCGCTTTTTGATAAGCTCTCAGAATAGCTGCTACTTTTTTAGGATTTTGTTTTATTTGTTTTGTGGAAGCATACAAAAAACAACAATATTTTCCTGCAAATAATGGATGTGTCCCAATATCAACTAATACTCTATAACCCTGTTTTTCATATAATGTTCCAAATGGATCCCATGCTGCCAAAGCATCTATTTCACCTTTTTCTGCCACATTTCCTAGTTGATCTAATGGATATGGAAGCCATGTGACACCAGTAGTAGGATTTATATTCGCATTAGCTAATACTACGCTAGTGATAGCCATAGGCGTACCTCCTATTTCGTCTACGCCAATCCTCTTTCCAGCCAAATCTTCAGGTTTCGTAATATTAGAATTTTTTGGAACCAATAATTTTATACAACCTTGATGTAGTCCGCCAATAATTTTAATATCTAAACCTTCATTAACCGAAGGAAAAAACTGAAAATCCCCATTTGTAACAGCATATTTCCCACTAGCTAATCCAGCCTTTTGTGTTTCAAAAGTACCAGACACCAAAGTCACATCAAGTCCTTCATCAGCAAAAAAACCTTTTTCGTATGCAATATATGATGGTGCTCCACATGCTCCGCCACCTAATGCTTGTATATCTGTAGCCCCTAAAGGATATTTTTTTAAATCTACTTTTTTAGCAATAGCTATATCAATAAAATTTGTTATCAAAAATAAAAATGTAATAATAATTGACAATTTTTTAAATTTTTTTAACTTCATTTTTCCTCCTACGAATAATTAATGCAAAATGGATTTAATTATTCTTTGTATATTTTTTGTAATAATTAATTTATTAAAGTTACAAGTTAGCTTTTTTTAGTCAATTTATTCTAATATTTTTAAAATAGGTCATTTAAGCATTAAAAAAAATGTATAATAATAAAAAATATACTTAACTTAAAAAAAATAGTAATCTTTCGTATAAATATAAAATTTTCTATAAAAAATCTTAAATAAATATAAACATTTTCATAATTTTCAAAAATATTATTATTGTTTTTTAGGAATTATGGCAAAAACACGGCTACTAAAACCAGTCCCATTCTTTATATTAGGGAAAGTTACAAATATTATCGCGCTTGTCGGAGGAACTTGGTCAAGATTTTTTAAAAGTTCAACATTGAGCTTGCCATTATCAAGCACATAATTTTCAGCTGGCATTGTATCCCCGCCTGTAGTAGCAGAATCTGTGTCTGGTGTTTCGTGTCCTATGACTGCAACTTGGCGTTCTTTTATAAGAAATTCAAGAGCTTCTACACTCCACCCCGGATAATGTGCGTTTCCATCTATATCTTTATTTTCATATTCACTAGCTTTACGTTTTGACCAATCGCTACGAAAAGCTACGAAAGAATCTTTTGGAATTTCGCCATACTCTTTTTCAAAATCCAAAACATCTTGTTTTGTCAATTGATAATCTGAATTTTTTGCAACTGCTTCCGATTTATCAATTACAATGAGTTTATATGCTAGATCTTTTACAGTATAAGAATCTGCCAAACGCCCATCAGGATCAAAATGTCCCGGAAAGTCAGTATGCGTACCATATTGACCGGGTAATGTATAAAGATATGCTAGAAAAACTCCGCCAGTATTTTCAAAAGTATATTTTTCTTGAACAAGCAATGGATCAAACCCATACCAATGCGGCGTCTGTGGACTAACTTCAAAACTAAGGTCTACCCACTCATAATTAGTTTTAAGTTTATCTAATTGTTCCCACAAAGTATCCTCTTTTTTACTACACGCAAAAAAAAGAGACGTTATCAAAAGCGATAAAATTAACCAATAATAATTAATATTTTTTTTCATATTTATTACTCCTTTTAAATT
>JAIRLV010000033.1 GCA_031259185.1 Elusimicrobiota bacterium
ATGACGCTATATATAAATTAAAAAAACTAGATGATGAGGATTCACAATATTATTTAGGGAAATCATATGAAAAAAAAGGACAATACGTATTGGCAATTGGAGAATATAAAAGTTTATTATTGAAAAATCCCGATACAAAGTATGCGAAGGATTTGCTTCTTTTAATAGGAGAGAGTTATCTAAAATCAAAAAATTATAATGAATCTATAAAAGCTTTTTTAGATTACAAATTAAGATATTTTGATGATGAATATTCTGCTTTTATAAATTATAAAATAGGCTGTAATTATTATTTTATGCAAAATTATGAAAAGGCTATAGAATTTTTTGACAAAGTTGATATTAATCAAAATATTGAATTAGTTAATATAAATAAAGAAGAATTAAAAACAATTGTTTTATATTCTTTATATTTAAAAGCTTATTGTTATTATACATTAAATAGATATGAAGAAGCAGCAATAATATTTTTAAACTGTTATTCAGAGTTTTCGGATACTGATTTTGGTATAAAATCTGTTTTTATGAGTGCTTTATGTTTATATAAGATAAAATATTATGAAAATGCTGAAAATATTGTGTTAGATTTTCAAAAAAATATAAAACAAAAAACTATAATGCATGTTTATATTGATTATTTATTATCTAATATACAGTATGAAAGAAAAGATTTTGAAAATGCAATTAAAAATTACCAAAAAACACTAGATAAAATCATGGGATTGAATATAAAAAGTTTATACAAATTGAGAGATAGAGCGTTACTTATGATGTTGAAAATTTTTTATTTAGAAGGAAATTATGGAAAAATTGTTACAGAATTTCAATATATTTTAAACGAAGTTATTCCAAAAACAGAAAAAAATCCAACTATAGTAGAAATATATTTTATAATAGCAGATTCTTGCCTGCGACTGAAATATTTTAGAGAAGCAAAAAAGTTTTATCAACAAATCGCAGATGAGTACATTAATGACGATATTATTTATGGAAAAGCTGTAGATGGGCTTGCATGGTGTGAGTTTGGACAAAATAATTATGTTTTGGCAGAAAAATATAGAAAAATTATTATTACTTTAATAGCAAGCACAAAAGAAGATATGGATACATTGAAATCTATAAATTATTACGAACTTGCGAATATATATTTTAATATGAAAAACTATGTAGGAGCTATAGAAAATTATGAAAATTTTTTAAATATCAATAAAGATCCCTTAAAAGTTCCTGAGGCTTTATATAGATTAGGAAACGCTTATTATAGAGAAGAATATTATTCGCTAGCGATTGAAAAATGGAGTGAAATTTTGTATAACTATCCTGAATATGAAAATATATTAAATGTCGCTTATAAAATAGCGGATACATATTATAAATCTGGGAAATATATGGATGCTATTGAGATTTATGAATATATTTTTGATAATTTTGATCACTCATATGCAGAAGTTATTGAATCAAAAATGAGAATTGCGCAATCTTATTATAACGACAAGCAATATGATATTGCCATTCTAAAGTTTCGAGATTTTATATTAGAATATCCAACGCATGAAAAAGCAAAAGAAGTTATAGAACAGATAGAAAATACTATTTACAGAAAAAAAGAATATGAAGCATATCAAAATGGTTTAACGGTAGCAGAAATAAATATATCAAAAGATTTTGAAGAAATATTTACTGATTTTGTCGAAAGCAATAAAAATTTGAAAATAACAACAGAAATTATATATAAAATAGCATTAAATAATTACCAAGAACGTAGATATGAGGCTGCTATAAACTGGTATAATAAATTTTTCAGTTTGGGAAATTATTCAGATTTTGATAAAGAAAAAATTGCAATAGCCCAGTATAATTTAGCTGAAATATTTTATATTTTAGAGCAATATAAAAATGCTGCGAAAAATTATGAATTGCTAATATCTGGATTTAAGGATTATAAAAATTTGGATAGAGCATATATTAGATTGGGGACTTCGTATTTAAATTTAAAAGATTATAATAAAGCTATAAAGACATATGAATATTTACTTGTTGTAAATAGTAATACAGAATATATTAGTTTAGCTAAATATAATCTTGCGGTAGCATATAAGGAAATAGGTGATTTTTCAAAATCAAACGAGACCTTTATAGACTATTATAATCTAAATTCAAACGATGAAAATGCGATACAAGTGATGATTGAAGTAGGAGATACATATACAAAATTTAGGGAATATGTAAAGGCAGTAAATATCTATAAAATGATATTGCCAAAATTAACGAATAATTATTCCCAAAAATTATATGTACAATTTAAAATAGCCGAATCATATGAAAAAGATTTTAAAATTAAAGAAGCTATACAAGAATATAAAAAATTGTTAGATATGGAACCTAAAGGCGATACAACTAGGCTTTCTGGAATTATCAAATTATCCGAATTATATGTTAGTCAAAATTTATATAATGAAGCTTTTGAGGCTGTAAAGGAAGTATATGAATCAACAGATAATGAACAATGGAAATTAGTAATGGAATCAAAAATGAAAGAATATTCAACTCTTAATGATAGGAGACAAAAAGCTGAACAATAACGCCAACAAGAGCAAGAACAACAGTGGCAACAAGAGCAAGAACAAGAGCGGCAACAAGAGCAGGAACAATAACAGTAGCAAAAAATAAGTGTAATTTTTCTATTGACATTAATTTGTATTACAGATAAATAGTATAAATACTGATTATTAAAACAGAGAATATTTGAATTTTATAGTTATAGATTTTATATGAAATAATTTTTTAAAAAAAATAAAAATGGAGATATAATAAAATGTATAAAAAAAAATTTTTTGAATTATTCATTTTTATTTTTATTTTAATAACTTTTTGTTTTGCGGAACAACAAAGTTTAGCTAAAATAAATTATGTTTATTTGTTGCGGACTAGCTTTGTGATGATGGGGCTTTTAGCTTTATCAATAGTTTGCGTAGCATTTGTTGTAGAAAGATTAATATACTTTAAGAAAATAAGTTATAATGTCTCTAAATATATGAAAGAAATAGAGGAACTTGTAAAAGATAATGATTTTGATACAATTTTAAAAATTTCCAAAAATAAAAAAAATCCTATAACAAACAAAGTAAATATGTTTATAGAAAACAAAGATATATCTAGAATTGAAATAGAAGAATTATATGAAATAGTTAGAGCTAAAGAGAAAAATAATATGGAAAAATTTATGGTTATTCTCGGCGCAGGCTCTACAGTTGCACCACTATTAGGATTATTAGGAACTGTTACTGGAATTATGTCTGCTTTTGCTAGTTTAGCGGCATCTGGGTCTGGCGGTCCTTCGGTTATTGCAGCTGGAGTCGCAGAAGCGCTTGTTACAACTGCTTTTGGTTTGATAATAGGCATACCAGTATTAATAATATATAACATAATTTCCGACAAAATAAAAACTTATTTAAATGAAATGGATATGGCTTTTGGAATGCTTTTATTTTTATTAAAAAAGAAAGATTAGATAGATAAAAATGAAAAAAAGACGAAATTTTAATGATGAAAATTTTGAAGATAATATTGATTTGACTCCTATGATTAATGTGTCATTAATATTAGTTATTGTATTTATGGCAGTTACTCCTCTTGCTGTGATGACTGGAATTAAGGCAATTAGCTCAAAAAGTTCCGGCGTATCTTTAGGGCGTTCTTCAAAAGAGGATGTTGTAAAAATAAATCTTTTAAAAAATGGGCAAATTCAAATAAATGGTTTTGATATTGAAAAAAAATATTTAATTCCTTATCTAAGAGATGCTATTTTAATGAGCCCAAGTCAAGAAGTTGTGATTATGGCTGATTACGAAAATTTAGTAAAAGATGTCGTTTACTTAATGGATATTTCAAAACAACATGGCGCGGCAAAAGTAAGTATTGCGGAATAATGAAAAATAGGTAAATAAAATGGCTAATCCAAAGATTAATTTGACTCCTCTTATAGATATATGTATGTCTTTATTAATGGTGTTTATGGCTGGCGGTGTGCTTTTATTAGAACCATCACTAAAAATAAATGTTCCTGAAGCGCTTACAAATGAAGAAAAAGATGAAACAGATAAAATAGTTTTATATCTTTCTAAAGATGGGCACTTTGCAATAGATGACATGACAATTCAATATCAAGATATAGAAACATTACTAAGTAAAAAATTGCCTTTGATTGCTTCAGGATTAGTAATAATAAAAGCTGATAAAGAAGCCACGCATTTTAACTTGTTAAGGTTAATGTCTGTTGCTAAAAAGGTTGGAGCTAATAAGGTTACAATAGCTACAGAACTTCCTAAAACTTAAGGGATTTATTATATATTATGCAAAGATATTTTTATGTAGAGTTAAAATATGATAAAATAATTTTTTTAGCATTTATTATTTCACTTTTTTTGCATATAATATTTTTTTTATATACTTTTCATGATTCTAAAAAAAGCGCTATTGATTATAAAGAGATAATGATAGATGAAGTTGAATTTTTAGAGAAAAATAAAATAATAAAACTTGTAAAAAAAGAAAAAATGATAGAAAAAATTAAGGAGGAGCCAAAATTAAAAGAAAAAGAATCTAAAAAAATTGAAAAAATTGAAAAACCAGAAACACCGTTATTACAAGATAAAAAAGAGGAATTTAAAAAAATAGAGAAATTGGAATTGCCACAAATTAAGTTAGATAAGCCTAAAGAGTTGGATATGCCAAAACTAGATATAGAGGAAGAAAAAAAGAGAAAAATAGATATTAAAGATATAGAAACTCCAATTTTACAAGATAAAAATAGAGATATGTTAAATGCTGATGATGTAAAAGCATTAATTAATTTGGAAGCGGTTGGCGATAAAAAAGTATCGCAGAAAACATTAGATTTAATTATAGAACTTGAAAAAACTGTAAAAGTAAGAAATATTAGCGATGCGCCAAAATTGGAGTTGAAAGATAATGAGGAAAAACTCAAAAATTTAGATAGAAAGATTTCTAATATTTCTGAAGCTCCAATCATAAATATGACAAATAAGGCTTTTGAAAAAAGTAAAGATTTAGAAATTGAAACAATAAAGAATAAGTCAAATATATCTACATTTGATGCTTCCAAAATAGTAGTTTTAGAGGATAAAACAGAATCGATACAAAAGTCTAGACAAAGAAAAATAGAATATGTTGATGATAGACCTATAAAAATAAAAAATAAAGAAGTAATGGATATAAAAGAAGAAATTCCTAAAAAAATGGAACCGAAAATAGAACAAAAACCAGTTATAGAAACATCTCTTTTATCAAAAAAAGATATTGTAGACAAAAAAGTAGCTGAAAAAAATACTAAAAAATTTGAAATCACTGGAAAAATTAAAGATAGGCAAATTGTATATTCTATTATACCAGAATATCCGTCTTGGGCGCAAGAACAAGGAATAGAGGCTGTTATCTATATTTATTTTGAAGTAAATCCAAACGGAGTAGTTTTGGATGATATGATAAAAATAGAGATTACTTCTGGCTATAAAAAGTTAGATGATTATGTAAAAGAAATTTTGAGACAGTGGAAATTTTCTACAATAAACACAGAAGAAATACAAAGTGGAATAATAAGTTTTAATTTTAAATTATCTTAAAAATGAGTTGTAACATTAACATGAAAAAATTTTTAAACTATACTTTAATAGCTTTCTTTTTTTTATTTTTTGATAAATTTTTATTTGCCGATACTGATATAAGTACTTTAGAAGATATAACTGTGAAAGCAAATTTGAATTTACAATTAGAAAGTACAAAAGAAAAAATTCAAATAGATTTTGACAAAGACAAAATATTAGACGAAGTGGCAGTATTAGACAATATGATTTTTGAAAAAACAATACAAACCCTATTAAATACGCCTCTTGCGATTCCTTCTATAATTTTTTCTTCTAATGTTATATCTCCTTTTGGTATGGAAATATTAGAAAAACCTTTTTTGACTTTTTTGATAGATTCAAAACAAATAAATATTGCAGAATGGACACTGATTTTTAATGACTCTACTGGAAAATTGTTTTCAAATATGAAAGGCAAAAAAGTAATACCTACTAATATTAATTGGGACGGTATAAGTAGTATAAACGGGAATATGTTCATTCCTGGGAAATGGTATTCTTATTATTTGAGAGTTAAAGAAAATAACAATAATATAATCACAGTTCCAGGAGATGTATTTAATATAAAAGGGATTAAAATTGATAATAAAAAATACATTACGATAACTTTAGCATTAGATGAAATTTTTGATATAAATACTAATACGATTAATTTTAATAAAAATAGTGATATATTATTGAGGGAAGCTCTAGATATTTTGAAAGAATTTTTTGATAGAAATATTAACATAATTGTCTACGATAAAAATACAGAAATTGCCCAGAAAAGAGCGGATAAAATATTGCAATATTTAAAAGATAATATTTATATGACAAGTGTCGAAATACAAGCGATAGGAAAAGAAGCTTATATATCAGATTATAAGATTGATATAATAATTGAAAAACAGATAAAGATAAAACAAAATAAAATAAA
>JAIRLV010000032.1 GCA_031259185.1 Elusimicrobiota bacterium
CAGACGAAGTGACTAAACTCATTAAACCATTCCTAGATTCTATAAAAATAGATGAGGACTAAAAAATGAAATCTTTTGAATTCGATTATAAATTAATTTCTCATTTTGTAAAAACAAAATCAACCGTTTTAGATTTAGGTTGTGGAAAAGGGAATCTGATGGAATTTTTGATAAAAGAAAAAGAGGTTTTTGTACATGGCATTGAAATTTCAGAAGCTTGTATTTACAAATGTGTTGAAAAAGGATTAAGTGTTTTTCATGGAGACATTGAAAACGGCTTGGCAGACTTTCCGGATAAAAGCTTTGATTATGTAATCTTGTATCAAAGCCTCCAACAAATAAAAAATTTGTCTTTTGCTTTAAGGGAAGCTTTAAGAGTTGGAAGAAAAGTTATAGTTTGTTTCCCAAATTTCGCATATATACAAGCTAGAAATGCTTTGTTTTTTAAAGGATTAGCTCCTGTAACAAAAAATCTCCCATATCGTTGGTATAATTCTCCAAATTTACACTTTTTTAGTATAAAAGATTTCCAAATTTTTTGTAAAAATAATAATTTTACAGTAATTAACGAATTTTTTTTGACAAAAAAAAGATTAAAAAAATTTGTCCCAAATTTATTTGCAGAACGAGCAATTTTTTTGATTAAAGAAAACGATACTTAGAAAATATTCTACAAAAAATCATAAAATATACTGAAAATATTAAAAATGAATAGTTTAAAAAAAATATTTGGTTTATTAAAAAATTTTAATATAGAAATTTTGGTTGGCATTATTTGTTTTTTTGTTGATCAGATTTCAAAAATAATTATTATTCAAAATTTTTATATGTATGAAAGTATTCCTGTGATTAAAAATATTTTTTACTTGACATATATACAAAATAGTGGGATTGCTTTTGGAATTCTTCAAAATAGGAATATGTTTATAATAATATTTATATTAATTGTAATTATAGGCTATTTTTTATTTATAAAAGAAGATTTGAAAAAATTATATAATACAAATAATAATAGCAATTTATTCAGATTTGCTATTGGATTATTAATAGGTGGAGCGATCGGGAATTTTGCCGATAGAATCTTTTTAGGTTCTGTCGTTGATTTCTTAGATTTTAAAATTTGGCCTATTTTCAATTTTGCTGATACTTTTATTTGCATTGCTATAGGATATTTTATTATACATTTCATTTTTATCAAGGCTAAAAAAAGTAATGTAACTTAAAATCACTGGAGATTTATTATATGCTAAAATACAATTCAATTTTTACTATTTTCTTTTTAAATCCTATTTTAATTATTTTGATTTTGATTTTTATACTGATTTTAATTTTAATATTAATTAGAAGTTTAGTTTCTTGGTACTTGAAAATTAATAAAATTTTAGAAAGCCAAAAAATTATTTTTGATAAATTAGACGAAATAGAAAAAAAATTTAATAAGCTTTGCAATGAAAGCGTAAATACTGAATTGTCTACAAAAAAACTTAACAATTTAGAAAATATTAATAAAAATTTATATACTGAAAAAAAAGAAAATGTTATAAATAATGAAAAGGATATTATAAAAGAAATGTTTCAAAATTCAAAAAATATTGTTTTTTATGAAGCTAATAATAATTTAGAGAATCAAAATATTTATACTTATTTTAGAGCAAAACAATATAATGTAATTTTGGTTAGTATAGAAATTGAAAATTTCAAAAATTATGATTCTTTAATATCAATTGAAGAAAGATTAGATTTAATTGTCTTTGTTGAGATGAATAAAAATTTGGAGGAAACAAAAGAAAAATTGGATAAATTAGTTAAAGAATGTATAGCTAGAAAAAAAATAAAATCTGATTTGAAATATATTTGGATAGAGGATTTTTTAGATAATTACGAAAATATTTTATCTATTGATTCATTAAATGAACTTGGGATTGAAGTTGTAATTGGTAGAAATTTTTATAACGAATATGTAAAAAAGATATTGAAAAAAGTTTTTTGATATATTTTTTTTACTTTTGATTTATTAAAAAACCACAATATATAGTATAATACCACAATATATTGTATAATTTATTTTTTGCGAAACATTTTAATTAAAGCTCAATTTTAAGGGTATAAAAAATGAAAAAGGGTATTTATGTTTTGCCTACTATATTTACATTAGGGAATTTAGTTGTGGGGTTTTTATCTTTATTTTTTGCTTGTCAAGGTAAATTTTCATATGCTGCTTGGGCAATAATTTTAGCTGGAATTTTTGATTTACTAGATGGTAGAATAGCTAGGCTGACTAATAGCGTCAGTAAGTTTGGGATAGAATTGGATTCGCTTTGCGATATAGTTTCTTTTGGCGTAGCGCCAGCTTTTTTGATACATCAAGTTATACTTTTTAAATATGGTAAAAAAGGACTTGCAATATTAGTAATATATGTAGTTGCAGCTGGACTGAGATTAGCTAGATTTAATACTAATGCTTTACAGGGAAATGAAGATGCTAGATTTTTTAGAGGCTTGCCTGTACCAGCGGCAGGATATATGTTAGCATCTTTTGTTTTAATTGACGATTTAATTAACAATGGCATAACAAAAAAAATTATTCCAATCATAATGAACAAATTTGACATATTTCATAATTTGATTCCTTTTATTATACTCTTGATTTCTTATGCTATGGTCAGTAACATTAGTTATATGAGTCTAAAAAATTTAAAATTGGGAAAAGCAAAAACTTTTAAAACAATTACTTTGATATTTATTGGTTGTTTTTTAGTTTGGAAATTTCCAGAAAATATGTTGTTTATAGTTTTTTTATTATATTTTCTATCTGGTTTAATAGATGTTTGGAGAAAATTAAAAAGAATTTCAGAAAATTATAAAGAAAAAAGGAAAAGATAATGGATAAAATTTATGTATTTGACACTACTTTGCGAGATGGCGAACAATGCCCAGGGGCGAGTTTAAATATTGATGAAAAAATTGAAATCGCAAAAATGCTTGAAATTTTGAAAGTAGATACAATAGAAGCTGGATTCCCATTTTCTTCAAATGGAGATTTTGAAGCGGTCCGAAAAGTTTCACAAATCATAAAAAATTCTACAGTCGCCGGACTTGCAAGAGCAAATGAAAAAGATATTGATGTTTGTTACGAGGCTCTAAAATATGCAAAAAATAAGCGTATACATATTTTCCTTGCGACATCAGACTTGCATTTGGAGTACAAATTAAAGATGTCAAGAGAAGAAGCATTAAA
>JAIRLV010000036.1 GCA_031259185.1 Elusimicrobiota bacterium
AAATGTGAAAAATGGTATACTAAAAGCAAAAAAATACTATATTCTGAGTTGAATGAACAAATTTTAAGTGATGGTGCTCATTATGAATTAAGTATAATGTATCATTCTATTATTTTAGACCGTTTATTAGATTGTATTAATGCTATAAAAAATAATGTAATATTTGATACACAAAATGAATTGTATATTTTTTTAATGGAAAAAGCTATAAAGATGTTAGGATGGTTAGAGTCAATTATATATAAAGATGGGTCCATTCCTTTATTAAATGATACGGCATGTGGAGTTGCTCCTAGCCCAATCGAACTTTTTCAATATGCTAAACGTCTAGAATTAAGTTGGACAAAAATAGAGCTTAAAGATTCAGGGTATAGAAAATTTGAAACCTTACAATTGGAAATACTGGTTGATATAGGAAGAATTGGTCCCGATTATATTCTTGGCCATTCCCATGCTGATACATTTACCTATGAATTAAAAATAAATCAAACTTCTTTTGTTGTAGATACTGGAATCTCTACTTATAATAAAAATAAAAGAAGACAATATGAACGAGGAACATCAGCCCATAATACTGTAAGTGTGAATTCATCAAATTCAAGTCAGGTATGGGGGGGATTTCGTGTTGGTAAAAGAGCTAAGGTTTCTGTCTTAAAGGATGATCCTCAATGTATTATTGCTATTCATAATGGGTTTGGTAATATTATGCATAAACGAGAATTTATATTTAATAAACAAGCTATAACTATTAAGGATGATTTATTAGGGAAAATAAAAGAAGGATGTGGATATATCATACTTAGTCCAGAAGTTAAATTAATATCTATAGATAATGCGTCTATAAATACAAATTTCGCTTCTATTATTTTTAATTACTCAAATAGAATTCAAATAGAAAATTGTGAAATAGCGTATGAATATAATAGCTTGAAACAAACTAAAAAGATTTGTTATTTTTTTGATAATCATTTTGAATATACTATTATTCCTAATCTTTAAATTTATGAAAATTTTATTTTTAACTGACAATTTTCCACCAGAAGTAAATGCACCTGCAACCCGTACGTTTGAACATGCTTTAGAATGGGTAAAAGAAGGCGCTGAAGTAACAATTATTACATGTTTTCCTAATTTTCCACAAGGGAAAATATATACGGGATATAAAAATAGTCTATACAAAAATGAGTTTCTTGATGGTATACGTGTACTTCGTGTCTATAGTTATATGTCTGCAAATGAAGGGATTTTTAAAAGAATATTGGATTATATTAGTTTTTCTTTTGCTGCATTTATTGCTGGTTTATTTCAAAAAACAGACCTTATTATAGCAACATCACCTCAGTTCTTCACAGCCTTATCAGCTCGTGCATTATCTTTTTGGAAGAAAAAGCCTTGGATAATGGAAGTTAGAGATCTCTGGCCTGAATCTATTAAATCTGTTAATATAATGAATAATGATAGTTTATTCTTTAATTTTTTAAAATGGGAGGAGAAGAAATGTTATAATTTAGCTAAAAAAATTATTGTTGTTACTGATTCATTTAAGAAAATACTTATTGAAAGGAATATTGATGAGTCGAAAATAGAAGTGGTGAAAAATGGTGTAGATCGTTCCTTTTATATTTCTATTCCTAAAAATATTGAGCTAATAGAAAAATTGAAACTTAAAGGAAAGTTTATAATAGGATATATTGGTACTTTAGGTTTAGCTCATAATTTAGAATTTATTTTACGTTGTGCCAAAAATATAGAAAAAAAGACTACCTATTATCATTTTTTATTTATAGGAGATGGGGCGCAAAAAAAAAATCTTATAAAATTGTGCGAACAACTTAATTTGACAAATGTTACATTTTTAAATTCAATTCCCAAGTGTGAAATTAGAAAGTATATTTCAATTTTAGATGTAGCATTAGTAAATCTAAAGAAAACGGAACTATTTAAAACTGTTATTCCTTCTAAAATTTTCGAAAATGCAAGTATGCAAATTCCTATTTTACTAGGAGTAGATGGGGAAGCACGAGAAATTGTAGAATCTTATGGAGCAGGATTATATTTTGAACCCGAAAGTGCAGATGATTTTTATGAAAAATTATGCTTATTAAGTAATAAATCGGTTTATGATAAATTAAGAAAGGGATGTTTAAATTTATCAGTTGATTTTGATAGGAAATTTTTAGCTCATAAAATGTACGATATCTTGGAAAAAACTATTATCAAATCATAATGTTTGATTTTTGTATATTTTTCTATGATGTGTACAATGGTTAGACTTCCTACATATATTATTAAAAAACACAATAAAAAACATTGAAAAATTATAAAAGAAGGAATTGTTAACTTTTTTGTTATGAACAATATTTTTAAAATAATAAAATGTGTAATTTTAGACTAATATATAAATTAATAATTATGAATAGATTATTTAGTTATCTTTCAATCCCTATTGTATTATTTGTCATTCATTTTAATGTGTTTGGACAGGCGCCACAGGAATTGATTAATAAGGCCAAAGCATCAGGTATGACGGATGCACAGATACAGCAGGAAATAAACA
>JAIRLV010000170.1 GCA_031259185.1 Elusimicrobiota bacterium
GAATAGTTGGGTACAAAACAGATTTTTTTTCGTAAATATTATATTGCACTCCATCATGCGTCCCTTGATATTGTTGATCAAATGGCAATTCTTCCTTCCAAAAACCATTAGTTATAGAAGGAGTATAAAATGGTTGTGATAAAAAAATCGCTCTATTATAAAGTTTAAAGGTTAATATTATCGGTTCGTTAATAAAAGCTGTTCTTTTATTAACGCTATTTGTGATAAACAGATCTTTTATTTGATTTTGATTTTGTTTATTATTAATTGTTTGTTGAGAATTTGCCAGAGAATTTTGCAATGAACCCTGTTGAGAAGCGCTTTGATAAGCTAAATTTTGCTTTTCTTTATTTACTTTTAAAGAAACAGAATTACTGAAATATTTGCGTCCTTTACTTTCTATTTCAACTTGTGGAATTTGGAAAATCCCTTCTCTAGCTGGAGTAATAATATATGTCAATTTCAAATTCGATGATACAGCCCCATTAATCATAGAAATACTGCTACTAGACCCCGTATAAAATATTGATAGTCCGTCTATATTTTGAAGTTTTGGTTGACTAGGATTTAAAATTCCTTTTATGTTTATAGTGTAATAAACATCTTCTCCAATAGAAACTTCATTTTTATCAATACTAGCAGATAACGAAATATTATCACAGAATACAAAAGAGAAATGAATAAAAAAAATGAAAAATATTAAATAAAATTTTTTCAACATAAAAATTTGCCTTAAAAATAAACGTTTTAATTTTTTTATAATAAAAATTTAAAATTTTTATTTATTTATATGGATATGAATAGATATAAAATGTTTCATGAAACATAAACTATGCAAGATGTTGCGTTATCATAGCTATAATTTATTTTTTTAATATTTAGTTTATTAAGGAATTTCTATTTCATTAAAAATATTTCTTATAATATCTTCAGAAGATAATCTTTCTGCTTCTGCTTCATAACTAATGATAACTCTATGCCTTAAAACATCCATACCAATAGCTTTAACATCTTCAGGGGTGACGAATCCTCGCCCGCTTATAAATGCGAAAGCTTTTGAAGCTTTTATTAAACTTATTGTAGCCCTAGGAGATGCGCCATAACTTATCATATTTTTAAAGTTCTCTAATTTATAATTTTCTGGTTGCCTTGTAGCAAAAATTATATTTAATATGTATTGTTCAATCTTTTCATCTACGTAAATTTCATCAACGATATCTCTAATTTTTTTTATATAATCTGCATTAAAAACAGAATTAATTTTTTCATCTGTATTTTTAGATTTGCTTCTCAAAATTTGTAATTCTTCTTGATAAAGCGGATAAGTTATTTTCAATTTTAGCATAAACCTATCTACTTGCGCTTCTGGCAACGGATAAGTACCGTCTTGTTCAACTGGATTTTGAGTTGCCAAAACTATAAATGGAAAAGCAAGCTTAAAAGTATCGTCTCCAATGGTGACTTGTTTTTCTTGCATGGCTTCTAACAAAGCGCTTTGAACTTTTGCAGGAGATCTATTTATCTCGTCTGCCAAAATTATATTTGAAAAAATAGGTCCTTTTTTCACTTGAAACTGTGACTTTTGTATATTATAAATTAATGTCCCTATTAAATCCGCAGGGAGCAAGTCTGGCGTAAATTGGATTCTCTTAAAATCTACATCTATTATTTCTGCCAAAGTCTTTACAGCCAAAGTTTTAGCAAGTCCGGGAACGCCCTCAATCAAAATATGCCCATCTGCTAAAATTCCTATCAAAAGACGTTCTAATAAATATCTTTGCCCAATAATTACTTTATTAAATTCTGCAAATATAACTTTTATAAATTCAGATTCTGCTTTTACTTTTTCACTAATAGCTTTTATATCTTGGTACATAATTAAAATCTCCTATTTTAAAATTTTAATATAAAATATAACTTTTTAAATTTTTTATTTAAACTCATTTTATTATAAAATTATTATAAAAGTTTATAATATTCACAATTACTTTTAATACTAATTTCTAACATTTTTTTTTAAAGCTTTTAAAAGTTGTCCTTTCAAATCAATTTTATTTAGATAATTTAACCATTCAAATTCTTTAATTTTATCAAAAAAAGAATTATATTCAAAATTTTTTATTTTATCAATATCAAAATTATCTATTTTTTCATTTATATTGTAAAATTTTATACCATTTTTATATGCAAATTCATTACTATAGTCATTATGTAAGCTAATAATTTTCAAATCTAATGCGCAGTATTCCAAAAATTTTGTAGAAGTTTGCAAATTATGCGGATATTTATTTGGCCTCCAATTTATTCCATAAACTGCTTTTGAAGCAAGCAATGGAACTATAGAATAATTTACTGCACCTGTAAAATGTATATTTTTATATTTATTAAACTTTTTATAAATTTTTGAATTAGGTTTTCCTATCAATAAAATGGTAAAATCTTTCATTTTAGGTTCTGTGAATATTTTTAGGAGCCTATCTATTTCCCTATCAAAATTTATTTCTCCAATATAAACAAAATCATATTCCTTTTTTGTCTCTTTTTGTTCAAAAAATAATTTTAGAATACCCATATCTCTATATATAAAATCTATATCATCATCAAAGTTAAATCCATTCTTTACGTTCTCATTTAGAAAAATTCTTAAATTTGGCTTCGTATTGAATCTTTTTTTTAAATAAGTTTTAATTTTAGCTAATTTCCCTGTAGATAACGATGGATATTCGTGTATTAAAAATGGGAACTTTTTTAAATTACCATTTTTCATTTTCAAAACTTCTTTTTTTGCTTTAAAAAGTTTATTTGATATTTCATCATAAAGAAAATCTATTCCCA
>JAIRLV010000237.1 GCA_031259185.1 Elusimicrobiota bacterium
TAATGTCGTCTTGAACATTGGCAACATAAAATCCGGTTGAATTGCCAATAAAATTCCTCCCAGAATCCAAGGCAACATTGTTACAATTATAGCTTGTATTCGCCCTTGCGATGTCAAAGTTTGTACTTTTTTTTCCAATTTGTAAGTTTCTCTAACCGAACTGATAATTTGTTCTATAATCTTTGTAATATCGCCTCCAGTTTCTCGCTGAATAATAATTGAAGTGACAAAAGTATCTATAGGTTTTGATTG
Source organism: Elusimicrobiota bacterium (assembly GCA_031259185.1). Taxonomy (GTDB): domain Bacteria; phylum RUG730; class RUG730; order RUG730; family RUG730; genus JAIRLV01. The sequence goes on from JAIRLV010000237.1 coordinate 253, forward strand.
GATTCTTTGTCTCATATTAATTAGCCCTTCTTCTAATGATGTCCCTAAATGATATTCTTTCAAAACTTCTATAAATTCTTCTTGTATAGGAGGTTCTAAATTTTTTATTGCTAGTTCTAGTCCTTGTACTATATCAAGTCCTGCTTTCATAGCATTACCTAAAAATATCAAAGCTGAAACGAGTTGTTTCTCTATTTTTGCTCTTCTATTTCTTTTTATGGTATTCAGAATAAAACCCGGTAAATAATATAAAAATCCAAAAACAAATATAAAAAATAAAAATGTTTTAGTAATTAAATATAAAATAAAACCAAAAATAAAAGTTATAATTATATATATAATCGGGATAAATTTTTCTTTTAATTTTATTTTCCCAACTTTAAAATTGAATTCTAAAATCGTATTTTTGTATTTTATCCAATTTTTTTCAAATACTGAAATTTCACCAATATCTTTTTTTATTTTTATATGAGATAAGATAAAATAAAAAATTAGCACGCCAAAACCAAAAAAGAATAGTATAGCTAAATATTTATAAATAAAAATAATCATAATTTTTTAAATTTTCCTTTTATTATTTTAAAATACAAACTTTTGCTTTAATTTAGCACATAGCCTCAATAATATTAATAATCTATATTTTTACAATTTTCAACTATATTAAAAAATTCTATTCAAAAAAATAATTTTAGAACTTCTAAAATAAAATTATTTTGTTCAAATTTTTCTGTTTTCCAAGATTCTATTATTTCATATTTATAAGTTGCCCATTCTTTATAAAAATTTTCTATACCAAAAATATTTCCTTCTCTACGAATCCAGCTGGGATTTTCATTATATTGTAAAATTCCATCAGGAAAAGTCCCGTTACTCACAGCCTTATAAGTCCAATATGTCCAATCAAATCCATATTCTTCATAAACTTTTAACAAATCTTTTAAAAAATTTATTTCTCCAAAAGCATTATTCCTAGGATTAATCCCAAACTCTCCAACAAGTAGATCTATGTTGTTCCTTTTTTTGAAATCGCTATATGGCTTTAGATATTCATAAATTTTTTCAATATTCCAGTTTTCATTATCAATTTTACCAGGATAATAATAATTTTTTCTAAAATTGTATGTAAAATTTATTGGAGCATAAGTGTGTATACTGACGTGGACATTTTTGTCATGATTTTTTTGAAAAAATTTTTCTAAAAAATCTATTTTTTGACCCCACATATTTCCTTCAAAAAAAATTTTATGTGAAACATCAATCTTGCTAATTTTGTCTATAATAATTTCATAAAAATTTAATAAAATTTCATCATTTTCTACCACCGGCTCATTTAAAATATCATAGCCATAAAGAGATTTATCATTTTTAAAAGTATCTACTAAGAACTCCCAAAGCCTATATGTTCTTTCTTTATTGCTATCATATTCCCATAAGTTTGCCACACCGATACTGTCAGAATGCCAATCTCTATTTTGTGCGCCACAACTAGCATGTAAATCCAAAATTATTTGCAAATTATAATTTTGCGCCCAAACAAAAACTTTTTTTAGAAAATCAATATTTTTTTGATTATAATTATAAGGCGTTTCCTCAATAAAATTAAAATGTATCGGCAACCTTATAATTTTTGCTCCCCAAGAACTCATTATTTCAAAATCTTTTTGAGTAATATAATTTTCCCTAAAATTATCACAAAAATATTTTAATTCTTCTTCGCCATAACTCTTTTTAAATTCTTTTTGGAAAGAGCAAAAAGGTATATTGCGTCCACCTAAAACATAACTTTCTGGATTGAGCCAAGAACCTAAATTTACGCCTTTTTTTAACATCTTTAAAAATCCTTATCTGGAACAATATAGTGACAAAATATCTATGATATTTTTTTTGCGCTCGCTTTCACAAAATCTACAAATAGCGGATTTGGCGACATAAATTTTGATGTGTATTCAGGATGAAATTGAACCGCTACAAACCAAGGATGCTTTGAAGTGTCTAATTCTATAATTTCAACTAACTCATTATTGTTATATTCGCAAATACCAGAAACGATCAAGCCGTTTTTTTCTAATTTTTTTCTATATTCATTATTAACTTCATATCTGTGTCTATGCCTTTCCAATATTTCATTTTTTTTATATGCAGCTTTTGCAAAACCGTCTTTAATGATTTTTGTTTTATAATTCCCAAGTCTCATTGTTCCACCTTTTTTATGAGTGTTTTTTAATGTTGATAAAAAATGAATAACTAAATTTTGAGGATCGTTTATATATTTTTCATCATTAATAAATTCTTCGCTATTTGCATTTTTTATGTTTGCGACATTTCTGGCAAATTCTATTACTGCGCATTGCAAACCTAAACAAATACCAAAAAATGGGATCTTATTTTCACGAGCAAATTTTATAGTATTAATTTTTTCTTCAATCCCTCTACTTCCAAACCCTCCCGGAACCAAAATCGCATTAGCAGTTTTTAAAACTTCGTAAAGATTTTTATTTTCTACATCAATGAATTCTATATCTACAAAAATTTTATTTTCAATTCCAGCATGTGTCAAAGATTCTATAATGCTTTTGTATGAATCTGCCAAATCAACGTATTTACCTGCTATAACAATTTTTGTTTTTCTTTTTTCTTTATCTTTTTTTGTATTTTCATAATCAGTTACTTTTTTTTTCCATTTTTTCAAAAATTCGTTATTATTTTCATTTAATACTTTCAAATCTAATCCAAATTTTTCAAAAATCAACTCATCCAATTTTTCTTTTTTTAAATCCAAAGGTACTTGATAAATACAAGATTTAACATTTTTTTCTACAATAACCGCTTTTTCTTCTACATTACAAAATAAAGCCAATTTTTCTTTTATAGAATTTGACAAATCAGTTTCTGTTCTACATATTAAAATATCGGCTTCTATTCCAATTTCACGAAGTTTGCCAACGCTATGTTGCGTAGGTTTTGTTTTTACTTCTCCCGCTGTTGAAATATATGGAACTAGTGTCAAGTGAATATACAAAACATTATTTCTTCCAACATCTCTTTTAAATTGCCTAATCGCCTCTAAAAATGGTAAGCTTTCTATATCCCCAACAGTCCCGCCAATTTCTACTATCACAAAATCATTATTTTCGGCAACATTTTTTATTCTTGTTTTTATTTCGTCAGTTATATGAGGTATTACTTGGACTGTTTTTCCTAAATATTTACCTTCTCTTTCTTTTCTTATAACATTTTCATAAATTTTTCCAGTTGTCGCATTATTTTTTTTAGTCAAGTCTATTCCAATAAATCTTTCATAATGCCCTAAATCTAAATCTGTTTCCGCACCATCGCCTGTTACAAAAACTTCGCCATGCTGATACGGATTCATTGTGCCAGGATCCACATTTATATATGGATCTAACTTTAAAACTGAAATATTATATCCATAACTTTTTAGGAGCATCCCAATTGATGCAGTTGTGATTCCTTTTCCTAGCGAAGAAACAACGCCGCCTGTTATAAAGATATACTTCGTATGATAAACTTTTTTATACATTTTTATCCTTAATTTTACAATAGAAAGTTTGGTCTGGAGATGTCTAGCGGATTTGCTCTAAATAAAAAGGACATGAAGCCCTTCAAGAGATTGCTTTTATTTTTTAATTTAGTATTAGAGAGTATTTTATAACAAAAATTTTAAAATTGCAATAAATTTTATTTATAAACTTTTTACTGTATGTTATATAGTCAAACAATTAAAAATGTTTTTAAGTTTTTTTACAAAAATAGTTATTATCGTTTTAATTGTTAATGAAATAATATAATTTTAATATAATAAAAGTATAATGTTTTGAAAAATAATACTTGAAAAACATATGTTAAATAGCATACTTCCAAAAGCACTTTAAAAAAATTTTTTGTATGAACCTATAGTCATCATATAGGTTTCATATTTATCAATAATCTTATTAATTTTCTCTAATAGCTTCTACTATATCTACCCTAGATGCTTTGATCGCTGGGATTATAGAAGATATTAAGCATATTAGTATTGTTCCAATGACTACATATAGGCTCTCAATAAATTTAAAATTTACTGGAATTTTTGATGTGAAATAGACTTCTGCAGGAATTTTTATAAAATCAAAATTTTTCAAAAAATATATAGTAATTGTTGAAAGAATTATTCCCAAAACAATGCCTATAACGCTCATAAAAAAACTTTGATAAACAAAAATTTTGATAATGTCTTTCTTTCTAAATCCTATTGTTTTTAATATCCCAATATCATTTGTTTTTTCAATTGTTAATATCAAAAGTGAAGATATTATTCCAAAACTCGCAACCACTATTATCAAAAATAAGACTATACTCATAACAATTTTTTCCATTTTTAATGCAACGAATAACCCTTTGTTTAAATCAAACCAAGTTTGATAAAATGCAGAAATTTTTAGATTATTTTGTATTTCATAAATAACTTCGTCAAATTTGTAAGGATCTTTTAGCTTTATTCCAAAGCCATGAATTGTTCCAGCCGCATCAAAAATATATTGAGAAAAATATAAATTTATATATACAAACTTTGAATCAAAATCGTAAATTCCTGTTTCAAATATACCGATTATGACAAATTTATGAATTGTCGGCAAAAATGGAAATGAAAAGTTATCTATTGCAGGAGATATAAAAATTAATTCATCGCCAATATAACCGCCCAAATCTTGCAATAGTTTTTTTCCTACAACAATACCGTTTTTTTGAATATTGTTTTCTGATATAAAATCTCCAATTTTCATAAAATCTTTAATTTTAGTAATTTTCAATTCATTTTCTGTGACACCTTTTAGAACAACTGGAAGGTTATGTTTGCCTCTTTTCAACATTCCATTCCCAATAATAAAAGGACTTATAGCTTCTACTTCGTCAATTTTTAGAATATCATGCTCTATAGTTTTGTAGTTTTCATTAGTTTGTGACTCATCGCTCAAAATCAAATTTATATGCGTATTCGAAGCAAAAAGTCTGTCAGTTATATTTTTTTGGAAACCATTCATTATTGAAAGCGAAATAATTAAAGCTGCAATACCAAGCGCAATTCCCAATATTGATAAAATATTTATAAACGATACGCTAAAAATTTTTTTTTGATGAGAATATAAATATCTAAAACTAATAAAAAACGATACTTCGTTTCTTTTTAAAATTAAATTTAAAAATCTACTCCAAAAATTTGTTATTTTATTATTTTTTTTCATTATTTTTAAAACTTTCTTTCAAAGCTTGCCTCATAATATCAATAGGGGCTGTTTTTTTTGTAAATTTTTCAAATGCTAAAACTCCTTGGAAAAGTAACATTTCAAGACCGCTTAAACACTTTATTTCATTCCTTTTACAATAACCAATTAAAGGAGTTTCTATATTATAAATTATATCATATACAAGATTATTTTTTGATAACATTTTTACATCAAAAGGAAAATCAGCATTCCCGC
>JAIRLV010000282.1 GCA_031259185.1 Elusimicrobiota bacterium
ATAGCAAGCGAGCAAACAAATAGAGTAGCATATTTGATGGAATTAGACCCAAAATACTGCGATGTGATTATTGCAAGATGGGAAAAATTGACGGGTGAGAAAGCGGAGAGGTTATAATGAATTTTATAAAAATTTTGAAAAATAAACCGCATTAACTTCTCTCTCAAATATATAAATTATTTGGGGACTTATTTGCGTAGCCATTCGGATTCGCCAATATAAAATCTGCCTTGCCTCCATGCATTTCTATTTGTCCACCTAAACTACTTCTTTTATTACTCGTCACTTCATTCAATACTATTTTCGCTTCCCGACCTGCTTCCATCAAATATTGATTCCCTATTACTTCGCCTCCTAACTTTGATACTCCCAACAATTCTTTCGAGTTATTCACTACCAAATTCCTTTCGTCTACATTAAAATCTTTATATCTATTATGCGATAGTCCTTTTTCATTCGGCGTCGCTATATTTACCAATGGCGTCCCATTACTCGTTACATCTACTTGCGTTTTCGTACTGCCATCTACTACTATTATCTCTTGCCCCATCGCATTACTAATTTCTGCTATTATCATCACTACCACTAGCATCATACTCATCAGCTTCCTTTTAACTAAATTCACTCTTTTCACTTTTATTCTAATTTGCATACTACTTACCTCCTTCTTAATTATTATTGCTTTTTTATTACTTTTATTACTTTCATTACTTTCATCCTTCTCACTCAATAAACTAGTTTTTTTATCTTTACTTAAAATAATTTCTCGCTTATCATATCATATCATATCATATCATATTGCTGTATCATTAATTATTAATATACTATTTTTTTTACTTTTTTTCAACTTTTTTTATGATTTTTTTTTATTTACATTGCTTTTTTAGGATCTATTTAGTATTTTTAAGCTAGTTTCGCTTAAAATAAACTTTCATAGTGCGGAGATTTTATTTTTGCGGATTTTGGCTAATTCTCTTTTGATATTTCAAGATTTGAAGTCTATATAATAAAAAAATGTTTTTTTAATAAAATTTCTATAAAATTCTTTCTAAAATAAATTCGCTCAAATTTTTTCGCGCAAGATAAAAATTTTTTTTAAAAGTTCTTATCTGTTTTATTTGTTTAAAAACTTTAAAAATATTATATTTAAAATTTTTTAATAAAATTTTTAAATATTCATAATTCATTTTTTTATTATTCGTTATAAATTCGCAAATTGTCGGTTTTAGTTGTTTTTCAGAATTAATAAAAATATCAGAAAATTTATAATCTAATTCATTACCGATACATTTAAAAATATTTATATTATTCATGTCAAATTTTTTATAAAATGTTGAAAAACTTTTCACCCAATAAAAGGTTTCCATATCTACTACTTCTAGATTTTTAAATTTATTTTTTTTCAAAATCTCATATTTTTTTTCTATATCTACAAATTTATCAACTGTCAATAAAATTGTTTCTCTATCTTTTTTAAACAATTCAATTTTCTCATCTTCATATACTACAATATTTGGTTCCACAATATCTCCAATCTTCAAAATGCCATTAATTGAGAGCGATATACCGATTAAAAATATTTTATCAAAAGACTCATCGCCTAAATTTTGCCTATAAAATTGTAAAAAAGCATCCAAATTTTTAGTCGCATTATTTTTACCCATGCCAGTATAAAAAACAAAAATTTGAATATTTTTACTCTTTTTTTCAAAAATAAAAATAGAACATTTTTTTAAAATTTTTTCATTTTGATTTATATTTTCATATTCATCATTTTCAGATTTTATATATGATAGATCTATTTGCATTTTAGACATTTTCAAATTTTTAAATTTTTGTAATAAATATTCTATTTCAAATAATGTTGCTGAAATAATCAAAATTTTTTTAGTCATTTTTTGTCGCCTACAAATCCATAAATGGTTTCTCCATCTTTATAAAAAGCTAATTTCTTTCGCGCTATATTTTCTATATATTTATCGTCTGTTTCCAAAATTTTTATATCTTTTTTTAATTTTTCTGTTTCTATTTCAAGTTGATAAGTTTTTTTTAACAAAAAATTTTTATATCTTTGTAGTTTTATAATTTTTAACAATGTAGTATTAAATATCAAAAAAAACAGTATTAAAAAGAATAATATTTTAGGTATTATTTTCTTTTTATCTTTACAATATAAAAAATTATTGTTTATGAAATTTATCATTATTTTTAAGCCTTATTTTATTATAGCATCAAATTAATATCATAAATTAGCATCATAATTAAAAAATAAATTAAAATATAATATAAAAATTATTTTTTCAATAAAGCTATTTTTTCTAATGCTTGATTTATATCATCTATTAAATCCTCTACATCTTCTAATCCTACGCTAAATCTAAAAAAACCATTATGAAATTCTTTTGGATACAAATATTGCCTTTCATCATTTTCTCCTAAAAACACAATTAAACTTTCATCATGCCCCAATGATACAGCAGAGGTGATAAGTTGTAAATAACTTATAAAAAGGTTGTGCGTATCATGGTTAGTTTTTAAGCCAAAAGCGAGAACACCCCCAAAACCATTTTCCATTTGAGAAATCGCAATTTCATAGCTTTTGTGATTTTTTAATCCTGGATATGATACAAAACTCACGCATTCTAATTTTTCTAAATATTCAGCAATTTTTATGGCATTTTCATTATGTTTTTTCATTCTCAAAGGTAAAGTCACAGCTCCTCTCATAATAAGCCATGCATTAAATGGACTTATCACTCCTCCTAAATTTATTTGTGACTCTTTACGTATAATATCTAAATATTCTTTTTTACCACTGATTGAACCACCCATAGAATCTCCATGCCCATTGATATATTTTGTGAGGCTTTCAATACAAAAGTCAGCTCCAAGTTCTAAAGGTCTCTGATTATAAGGAGAAGCTAGCGTATTGTCAACCGACAATAAAGCATTATTACTGTGAGCTATTTTTGCAATTGCTTTTATATCTGAAATAGATAGAGTAGGATTTCCAGGTGTTTCAATATGAATCAATTTTGTGTTATAACGAATAGCATCGCTAATTGCTTCTAAATTCGAAGTGTCAACAATACTTGTTTGAATATTGAATTTATTATTCAAAAGCTCATTAAATAGCCTGTAAACTGCAATATACGTGACACTAGAAAATATTATGTGATCTCCACTTTTTAAAAGTGCAAAAAATAGACCTGATAATGCTGCAACTCCACTTGCTAGAACTATACAATCCTCTGTATTTTCTAATGAAGCTATTTTTTCTTGTAAATATTGTTGATTGGATCCACCATTTCTAGTATAAAGATTTTTGTTGGCACCACTCCAATTTATATCTGTTGGATCATATGGCAAAGCGTAACTATTCGCCATAGTAATAGGTCTTTTTATCGCATTTGTATCTTTGTCTATTTCGTTACCTGTATGTATCGCTCTCGTTTGGAATCCTAATTTTTTATTTTCCATTAAAACCTCCTTGTTAAAATCTTAAAAATTTCCCCAAAAAATTTCTTACACACCTTATCTATTTATCTTGTAAAGAGTGCCAAGTTTTAAAATTTTTAACTTTTTTAAAATTTCAGTCCTCTTACAAAAGGATAGCCCTAATCTTTGAAAATAAAAAATTAAAAAATATCTAGATTTTTTTGGTGAATTAGTTTTATTTTGCTAAAGATAAAAAATTTAAATTTACACAGTTAATCATAACTTACTTACAAAAAAATCGTTCTCTTTCATAATTTCATTTTCAAACAAATCCGAAATATCTTCTATAATCTTAATCCCTAATTCAATGGCTTTTTCATGTTTCGCAGATTTTTTGGTTAAGTCATTTTTTCCTAACAACAAAAAATCAGTATTCTTGGAGACCGAATTTATAACTTGTCCGCCATTTTTTTCAATCAAATTTTTTAACTTATCCCGTGTTAAAGAAAAATGTTCAAAACTGCCTGTAATAACAAATTTTTTTCTAAAACCAAACCAATCCCTATTTTCATCGATTTTGTCAATTTTTTCTTTATATTCGCTATTTTCAATATTTAATTCAGCAATTTTTATATTGTCCAAAATATTTTTATTTATTTCAAAAAACATTTTTATGCTTTCCGCCATAATTTTACCAAAATTATCAATTTTTTCCAGTTCGTCCAATGTTGCGTTTTGAATTTCAGTAATATTTTTATAATTACTTGCCAAAATTTTACTTCCTTTTTCACCTATCTGATTTATGCCAAGTCCATAAAGAAAATTTTTAAGTTCAATTGTTTTTGCTTTTGCTATTTCAAAAACTAAATTCTCTGCTCTTTTATCAGAAAAAAGTTCTAATTTTAAAAAGTCTTCTTTTTTCAATCTAAAAATATCAAAAATATTGTCTATTAATTTTTTTTGTATCAACCCTGATAATGTAGAAACCCCAAGTCCCTCAATATTTACTCCTTTTTTTGAAACAAAAAATACCAAAGAATTTAATATTTGGGCGTGACAAGAAATCCTATTTGGACAACGATAAGCAACTTCTCCATCTTTTTTAATAATTTTGGTTCCACACACAGGACAAAATACTGGCGCAAAAAAATCTTTCTCATTCCCAGTTCTTTGTTCATTTATAACTTTAACTATCTTTGGAATAACATCGCCACTTCTTTCAATTAAAACCGTATCGCCTATTTTTATTCCAAGTCTGTCTATTTCATCAAAATTATGCAACGTGGCTCTTTTTATAGTTACTCCTCCAACAAAAACAGGATTTAATTCTGCAACTGGAGTCAAAATGCCAGTTCTTCCAACTTGAATGCTAATCTCATCAAGTTTTGTAGTCGCTTGTTTCGCAGGAAATTTATACGCTATAGCCCACCGAGGAGCTTTCATAGTTTCACCCAAAATTTTCTGTTTAAAAAATGAATTTATTTTTATTACCATTCCGTCAATTTCATATCCTAAATTTTCTCTTTTTTTAACAAAATTAAGCGCATTTTCAACAAGCTCGTCAATATTGTCAA
>JAIRLV010000290.1 GCA_031259185.1 Elusimicrobiota bacterium
ATCTTTATCATTCTCGTTAGCATTGAGACAAATTTTTCGCAAAAACATATCGTAAAAACAAGTACAAATCCAAAATCATATAAATATTTTGCGAAATTTTCAACCTCTTTTTATTGATATAAATTTTTACCAATATAATAGAAATGCTGAACAACTACATGTGATTTTGCCAATGAAACTCTCTTTTAACATGCACTCTTGCTGCCAAAAAAACAACTTGGAACAAAAATGCGGTCATGCCTTTAGAACATATAAAATCTTTAAAATATATTTTATAGACACTTTAAATTTTAAAAAGCAAAATGCATACAGCCACAATAACCCTGCTGTTATATCATGTTTTTAAAAATTGAAATTTTAGGCAAAAACAAAAAGTTACTAAATGCATGACAAAGCTTTTTTTAACTCTTTTTTTAATTCTGCTTTTAAGCTTTGCGGCTCTAAAATTTTAATATTTGGCAGCCAATTTTTAATAAATGGCAAAATCTCTAAAGGCTGCGTATATAAAATGCTAAAAACAATGCTGCCATCGCTGTTTTCTCTGATAAACTGCTGTGAAATAAAAAATGGTTTCATCTCTTCTTTAAAATAGCATGCTATGTTTTTATCTGCACACAAAATAGCTTTTTGTGGCTTAACATCCTGTAGTGTCATAGCATTTTGCATATTCTCAAAATAAGTTTTATATTTTAAAAGTATGCTGCGCTGATATCCGGTTTTTGTCTTGGGATAGGCAACATCTTTTATAAATGATATGCGCAGCAATCTAAATTTTTGATTTTTCTCCTCGCATGCAAGATACCAATTACTGTTAATAAATATCAATTTTAAACATTTGACATTTTTTAAAGCCTCTTTTTCTTTATACTCATAAATAATATCTCTATACTCCATATTTTTAATAGCTTTTTGCAGCTTTGTAAAAAAAACATTTTGAGTATCTTCAAACGGATTTGCCTTAAATAGAAAAATATCATTATTTTTTTTCATATTTTTTGTTATTGCATCTCTTATTTTATTGTTCAATTCTTTTAAAAATTTCATATCATTTTCATATACAAGAGGAAATATCCAGCTAATATCATTGCTATCTTTTTCCAATAAAATCTTTAATAATTTAATTATATCATTTTCATCTATCATGCGATATGTTGTCAAACTTTTCGTCCTGCTTTCAATAAATCTTTTTTCAGTTAAAATCGCATTTCCAAAAAAATCTTTTATCTCCTTTAAATATCGCTCCAATGTCCTTGTATCAACTTCAAGTTCATTTAAAATTGACTTTTTTTGAGGGTAAAGCTCCTCACCATTACATAATTTTTTTAAAAGTGTCAAAATATGAACTGTCTTATTGTTCATTTTCGTATTTCCTAAATCTCGCATGAATAAACTCTCTGGTTATAATTATCTTACCATCAACTATTCTTTCATTAAAAACTCTTTTAGTTGTAGCGTATATTGGAACAATGTCATTCGCAAATGCAAAATTTACCATGCTATATGTTGCGCCGAAATCTCCTTGAACCAATAGGTAATCACCGTTTTTTGCTTCATCTTGAAGACGCTTTTTGTATGCATTGAGCTTATCTGCGACTTTTTCTTCATAAGGATCTATGCTTGCCCAAGTACTGTCACTTAGATTTACAATCTCATCAATTTTTAAAACCTCTTTTGCTTCTGCTAATTGACTTTCTAACAAATTGTGGTTTATGAGGGTGAATAGTTTTTTCATATCAAATGATTTGTATCAAACTTTAATAGTTGCATCAAACTTTATAGTTGTAGCGGTTGCACTATCTTTTATGACATTATTATTTTTATCATATTTTGACACAAGATAAGCAATCTCTATCTTGTACTGCGTACTTAAGTAGTATAGCGTCAAACTCGTTAATGTTTGTCCTGATGTAACTTCTATTAAAATATCTCTATTTTCTATAGAGTTCTCTTTAAATTCTTCTAAAATATCCTCGAAAGAAGATATGATATTTTGTGGTTCTTGCGTAGATTTTACCTTTAGATATTTTGCTTGCGAATAAAATGTTTCATCCTTTTTAATCTCTTCTTTTACTTTATCAACTTTATCATTTGAAAAATTATCATGAATAAAATATATTTTTTGTAAATTGGGATAAAATTTCTTGAGAGAATTTAGTAAATCAATATTTGAGGGTATTATGGATATAAGATATTTTTTACTTCTATCGACAGGTAACGGCTTAAAAGTTAAATTTCTTGACCTGTAATTAAAAAATAAATATGTACCAAAAGAACCAGCTAACAATATCAATCCTATCCATTGCCTATCATCACCTGCTATTAAATCAGCAGTCATCCCTACACCCATAAGTGCAGACAAAACTATAAGTATTGCAACAATAGACGCTTTTTCCGAAAGCCCAAATGCAGATAACAATTTAATTTTCGCCAATCTATATCCTGCTTAATATATCGTTATCTATACAAAATACTTTATATTCTTCCACTAATTCATCAAATATTTTCCTTGCATCCTCTATTTTTTTCCGATTGTTTCCATGTGCTAAATTATTTCTTAGTTCCCTTGCATCTTCGATAAACTTTTGAAAATTTTCTATATTTTTAGATTTAAGAAAAATGTTAATTTTTTCTTTCGCATTTTCCTTAAAATCAATGATTTTCTCTTTTGCGTCTTCTTTATTCTTTTTTGTTTCAGAATTACGAAATTTTGCAATAATACTGCGAGATGTTTGGGTTTGATCGTAATGGCTGTCAAAACTTTCCACATACTCTTTAACTATATTATCAATCTCCTTTAAGCTTTCCAGACAATAACACCCTATCGCCTCAAGCAGAAGCGTTATCGCATTTAATAAATATCCTCTACTGCCTAGTAATTTTGCAAACTCAAAAAATCGCTTTGAAGTTTTCTCTATTTTTCCAAAACTTTGCAACTCTATTATATGTTCTTTGATTTTATCTAAACTATTTTTGAATGTCGAAATTTTTTCATTTTCTCTCT
>JAIRLV010000315.1 GCA_031259185.1 Elusimicrobiota bacterium
TCTTTGATTTTTCTTCATCTTTATATCCCCAAGACATTCCATAACTCCAAATTGGTTCTATAATTCTATACTCATTATATAATTCTTTTACTTTATCACAATTATTATAACTTAATATCCATTTATCTCTATTGTGTAATATATTAGACAAACCTTCATGATCGAAATTTTTATGAGAAGAGCCATCTTCTCCATATAACCATCCTTTCGTTAAATAATATGGAGGATCAATATATGCCATTATATTTGGATGTCTATTAAACGATTCTTTAAAATCTAATAACTCGACAGAAAGATTGTCAATTTTAAAATTTTTTAATCTTTCCAATATTCCAATACCAAATTCCATATCAATTGCCATTTCTGAAAATCCACCTAATAAAGTAAGACCAGAATAACTTACTCTATTTACAACAAAAAAGGCAGCAGCTCCTTTAATAGTATTTTTTTCTTTTAAACAAAATTTTTTAAGTTTTAAATAATATTTTTTCTTCTCATCTTTTGTTTTATCACTGGAATGAAAAAAATTAAAATGTATAATTGTTTTTTTATATAATTTGTTTGTATCGTTTATGGCATAATTCCAAAAATTTACTAATTGCTCAAAATTATCATATCCATAAACTCTTTTACCAGTTGAAGCTAAATTTAATTCTATAATTCCGCCGCCAAAAAAAGGAGAAAATATTTCTTCCTTTTCCTGTAAATACGGCAATATTATTTTTGTTGCTCTACCTTTTCCTCCGGGCCATCGAATTAAAGAGCGCATAATATTCTCTCAATATCGTTTTGATTTATATTAAAAATAGTTTCAATTTTTACCATTATGTTATCACCTCAATTTTTGCCCGAAATATTTTACAAGTTTTTATCGGAACTTGGTAATGCTTTTTCTTTTCATCACAAAATATAAAATCTCCATCTTTTTTATTATGCTCACAATATAAACAATTATTTGGAGGTAAATAAAAAGAAAGATTTTTTATACAACCTTTAAACTTATAACAGCAGTCAGAATTGTAAATTAACTCAATTTTATCATCATAATCTATACGCCTAACAAATTCAATTTCATTACAAGTTTTATTTTCATTATTTAACAATCTATCAACTTTTTCTTTAAGACAATATCGTTTATCAAAAACATATTTAAAATTCTTTTTTTGAGAAATAAATTGAAAAACTTGTTTTATATTATTTTCTTCATACTCATAAAAAATATTAATATAAAATTCAATATTTCTTGGTATATTATTCATAATACTTTATTTATAATATAAATTTTATTTTTTGTCAAGAGGTTGAAAGCAAAAAAGAACAAATTTTATAAACGAGTTCAAAACTTATTCTTTTCCTCCCAAAATCTCTATAATTAGTAAGTATTAAATTTTTGTATTTTTTTCTACTTTCGTTTATTAGATTATTAAATTCATTTATTATAAAAATTTCTTGTTTTTTATTTAAATTCAATTTACAACTTAACGTTTAATTTTGAAGCATAGTTTTTATCCATTTTTCAAATTCTTTTTCATAAAATACTTTTATATTTTCATTTTCAAGTTCTTTTAACTCTTTAATTTTTTCAATAGGAAAATTACCTTCTATACAAGTAATACATTTATTATTTCCTTTTAAAGCATATGATAATGTATGATACACATCACGAATTTGATTATCTTGAGAGCCTCCACTATTATTATTTATATGTTTTTGCGTAATATACCAATCATTCCAAATACCATCAAGTGATTTTGTTAGTTTAAGCAAAGACCTTTCACCAATAATTTTATTACCATTAAAATCAAATCTTATATTATTTTTTCCATGAACAGGTAATTTTTTTACCCCATATTTATCATAGTGTTCAAAAAAAGCCTTTTCTGTGATATTTTTTCTTAATTCATTATTTATTTCTTTTGCCATATAACCGATTATGTCAAGTAAAAAAAGTTTTGTCAAGAGGTTGAAAGTTAATAATATGAAATTTGAACTTCTTTTTGAAGGTATTGACTTAAATTCTATTCAAATATCTAAAATGTCTGCTTACACGGCTAAAAAAATAAATAAAAAATATAATTTTCAATTTGATCCTGTTCAACTTTTACAAGGTGAAAACCTATATGTAGCAAAAACCAATAATATAATACTTGGTTTTATAGATGTCGATTTTAATCCAAAAAATATTGAAATAAATAAAAAAAATATAAAAGTCACAAGTATAAATTTTTTAGAAACTAATCCAAATTATTATCGACAAGGTATTGCCTCGAAATTAGTTGATTTTGTCATTAATAAAAACACAAATGATGCCATAATTGTGAAACCATATGAAGAATATCTTGGACTATATACTAAAAAAAATTTTAAACCAACAATTATAAAAAATCATGACAAAGGTATGTATATTAGATTTCCTTCTTAAATTTTTTAATTTGTTCCAGAAGGAAATCTTCTGGATAACCTTTATTATGTTGTTTGATAACTTTTAAACAAGCACCCAAATCATATTCAGAAGTATGTTCTTCTACAAAAATTATCTCCATTTCTTTAAGTTTCTTTTCTATTTCTTTTCTTGTTGACATAAGTCATTCCATTTTTTTTCTAATTCATTAATAGAATCTATACCAACGCCTCTAAATATTTCTTTTTCATTATCACCATCAACTTCAAATAGAAGTAATGTCGGTACACTTAAAATTCCATACTTTTCTGCTTTTGAAAAATCTGTTGGATTTGAAATATTAATTGCGTTAAAAGAAATATTTGATTTATCTTTTATAAAATTTTCTACTTTTGGAGCTATCATTTTGCATGGGCTACAACTATCCATATAAAAATCATATAATTTATACATTTTTTCTCCTATAAAATTATTGTAATTCATCATCAGAAAATAGGTGCATTTTTTCAACCATTCGTTGATAATATCCACCTAGTTTACCAAACTCTAATGCAAGTTCTGTTATTTTATTTGATGTAATATCTTGTAAAGAATTATCTATAAAAATTTTCTCACATCTATTATATACTTGCTCAAATGCTTGAGCAGCTTCCTTTGCCTCAAGACGGTCAAACCTCATAAATGCAGGTACTGCGCCTTTATTTGATAATCCTCTTGCTTTAGCCATTTTTTACCTCATTTTTGTTATTCATTTATTTTCTCACTCCCAGCGTTTAAAACCATCGTATGATTGGTTCTCCATTATAAGAACAATCAAATATAAACCAAGCGTAACATACTGCTCCAGCTTTAATACTTGTATCTCCATTGCGATAGCAATTTGCTCTTTTACTTGCTACATAAACATATTTTAAATATTTATTTTTAAATAATTCTTGTCTTCCTTGACTTTCTAAAAACTGAATTCTTAATAACATTATAACATATCTTTCAGATATTTGAAGTCCTCTCTTTACAAATTGTTTTGCCAGAACATAAGGGGGATTAGTAAAAATAGTTTTAAACCCAGTTAATTTTTCTTCAAAAAAATCACCTATATGAAGTTCAATTTCTTTATTATAATTATCCCAATTAGTTCTATCTATTAAATCAGCAGAAAAAACCTCATAATTATTATCAATCAAAACTTTTGATATATCTCCAAGTCCAGCACAAGGCTCATATATTGGTTCTGGAATAATAAAATCATCTCTTCTCAAAGCCTGTAAAAATCGACTTACATCATTTTTATCTGTAGTATATAAATCTTGTTCCGCTCTTTCTCTTGCTGAATGATTTGAAGCACCTAACGTAGAAAAAGCAGTTTTGCTATTTCCCAATTACTGTTCCTATATTGAATTTATTATAAAATTCATCTTCTGAAATTTTTTCAATTCCAAGTTCGTTTGCTTTTTCATTTTTTGTTGTATTTGTATTTGGATCATCAGTAATTAAAAAATTTGTTTTCTTGTTTACAGAAGATTGTAATTTTCCACCAAAATCTATAATCATTTTTTCAAAATCGTCTCTTTTGATTGAAAGTTTTCCAGTTACAACAAAATTTAATCCATTAAGAGGACCTGTTTTTACTTCTTCTTTTTTTGCTTCTATAATAGCCATTTTTAACTCCTTTTATCGTTATTATAATATTATTTTTTATCTTTGTCAAGAGGTTGTTTTTCTTTATATTTTTTGTTTAATTTTTTTGCCTCTTTTTCGATATTTGGATATTTTTCAATTTTTCTTTTTTTAATAAGATATTTAGCTAATGCAATAATTAAAGCACCTCCTCCAATTACAGCAGCTACTTGTGGAATATGTCCGTTTATAAACTCTGGCGTTTTTTTTAAAAATTCTCCTAATGGCGACAAAGTTTCCTTTATTGAAACGAATCCTTCACTAGCTTTTTTAGCTATAACAGTTCTTACTTCTCCACTTTTTTCTATTGCTTTTCCAGCTAAATCTTTTCCTTTTTCTAATATTTCATTTTTACTATTTAAAGTAGTAGATTCTATTTTTGGGGCAAAGCCGGTAATTTTTTTTCCTTCATAAACTGGATATAATCCTTTTTTTGCCTGTTGGTTTATCGCCACTTTTTGTAATAATTTATTAAAAGAAACACCAGCGAAAATACCAATTGGAATCGCTGACGCAATAGTGGCAATTCCAATAACAGCTGGTAAAGCCAAAGGGACAAATTCATTTAAAATTTCTTCATTAATTGTTTCACCTTTTGCTTTATGAAGTTTTTGAAAAATAATATTTATATCTTCTTCATCAGTACCCATTTTATTAAGCAAAACTTTTATTGGTCTTTCTCGTGCAAGTAACATATTTAAAACTTGACCCATTGGATAAGATAGATCTTCATAGGCGTCTATAATACTTATTAAAGAAATTGAGCCAGTTTTATTTGTTAAAGATTGATATTGTGATATTTGATGCTTTAAAGAAGCAATTGCTTCTTTAAAAGCTTGTTTATCTTGAACATTAATATATTTTTTACCCATTTCTAAAGTCGCACCAATATCTTTAAAATCACTTTTCCAAGCTGTTTTTGTATCTTGAACTCCTTCTTTTATTTTTTGAAAAATAGTTCTATTATCACAATTATTTACTTTTCCATTTTCTAAATTTTGAATTGTGGTATTTAATATAGCTTGATCTTCAGTATTTCCTCCTCTGTCTGGATGATATTTCATACTGAGTTTTCTTTTTAGTTTTTTATATTCTTCAGAAGCAACTTTAAGTTTTAATAATTGTTTAATATCTTTTTTTAATTCCGGACTTTGTTCCAATAAAGTCTCAAATAATACTAGATAATTCAATTATTTCTTCCTTTAAAGTAATATCTGGCGAAGGTAACATTTTTATAACCCTTTGAATACCAGGAATTTTAAATTGGGGCAAAATTTTTCTTAATTCAAAAATTGAATCTTTGTAAAATTTTCTTGCTTCATCTTTTTCTTCACCAGGAGGTAATGATTTAACCATTGATCCAAATTGAGAAATTATTTTTATTCCATCAATAATCATTTTAAGAATTTCAGGAGCAGAAAATTTAAATTCAAATTCAAAATTTAAATCATTTTCATCTGATTCTTTTATAGTTTGTTTATTTGTTAATCTTGATATTTCTTTTTCTTGTTTACTTAAAACTTCTTGAGTTTTAAGAATTCTTTCTAATTTATACTTTAATTTATAACTTTTTATTTTATTAAGAATATCATCATTATTCTCGGTTTTAAATTTTTTACAAAATAATTCAATGGCGTTAAAAATTTTAATTATTATAGAACTCCAAATTTTATAAATTTTAAAATTTATTTTATCCATAAGAGTATATGATGATTTTTCCATAACTATAGCCTATTAATAATTAAAATAAGATTCTTTAATTGTTGTATCTTTCTTATGTGATTTTAACCAGTTTTTAAATTCTGATAATTTTGTTTCGCCAGTTGCTTTCCATTTATTAAACTCTGCAACAAGATCATTCTTATGAGCATAAGCCTTTGCTATAGCAATAACAGCTTTTTCTTCTGCTGAATTAGCTGCTTTTCCAACTGCCATACCTGCTTTTGTTGCTATACGAGTAACTTTATCTACTGGTTTAGTATTTACATCTGTAGCATTGCTTTTTGGCAATGATTTTCCAAAAGCAGTTTTGCTATCTTGCCTTTGAAAATTAAATCCGTGCTTAAACTCTTTACCAGCTTTTTTTGCCTCGCCAGCTAAAAAGTGTGCTTTATCAGTAATTGCCTTTATTACGCTTTCATCTAAAATATCGACACCTGCATTATCTGCTTCGTCACAAAGATATTCAAAAATTGCATCTTCTACTTTCATATTTTATTCCTTTAAATTAACTTTAAAGGAATAAAATGTTTCGTAATATGTTAATTTTCGTAATTTATGATTATTAAAGGTATTCCTCTTTGTTTTGCTTTTACTATACTATCTTTTGTTCCAGAAGATTCACCATTCCAAAACGCTATAAGCATATCGCTATTATCAACTATATGCGTATTTCTTAAAAATCCTGCTTGTGCTCCATATAATTTCCATTCTGGTTTAAATATTAATTTTTTTAAATTATATTCTTTTGCAAAATTTTCAGCTAAAAAATCAGCTCCTTGAGCACCACCAGAAACTATCATTTCAATATCTTCTATTCTACATTCTTGTAAAATACTCTTTTTTAATAATTCA
>JAIRLV010000324.1 GCA_031259185.1 Elusimicrobiota bacterium
CATAATTTTATAACTTCTCTTACAACATTATATGTTTTCCCAGATCCTCTTTTTCCTATCATTAAATTAATAGAATTTCTTCTAAAATTTAAATCTTTATGAATAAATGTAATAAGTTGATTTTGTTTATCTTCATTATCAATATTTTGTTTCATTAAAATATTAGCTTTTTCATTTAAATCTAATTCCTTATATTTTATTGATTTTTTTGATGGTTTAAATATTAATTTATCTCTAAATGAATCAGATAAATAATTTTCATTATATTTATTAAATTTAAAACTCATGAAATAAAAAAAATTTAAATATTAAAATAATCTTCTTACAAATTTGATTTTATTTCTTCTTTCAAATCTTGTAATTGTATTAATATTATAACTAAAAATATAATAATTAATACTATACCAAATGAAAGTGAAGTCATTTATCTAAGTTAAAATAATTTCTAAAATTTTGATTTAAATTATTTACAAATTTGGTATAATAAGGAGGAATAACAACTATTTCATCAGTATAATCATCACCTTCTGGATATAACAGATAACATTTAACATTTCCATGAACATATTCTATAAACATCCCTAAATGAGTGAAATTTCTTCTTCTTTTATAATTTATTTCTTTAAAAGGTATATGAACTAATATTATATCTCCATATTCATATTTATTAAATACATTTTTTGGAATATTTTGTAATCTATCCATTTTTCTAGCAATGAATATTCTTTCTAAATCTTTATTATTTTGTACTTGAACAGGTGTAAATCTATAATCAAAAGCTCTATGTGTTGTATGATTATATTTATATACAATTTTTTCCATTAACTTAACATCAAATAATGAAGCCCTATGACCTAATTGATCAAACATATCGCGTATAGTTCTCATAACTCTATCAACTATTCTATTTCTATTTGTATATATATGAGGAGTAAAATAATAAGTAATTTCACGAGAAGATAACCATTGTTTAAGAAAATGATTATCAAATGCTACATCGTCATCACCTCTTATATTATTTATTTGTAAATTTTCATGTGATATCATATCATATAATGTACTTGTAACACTATTTGTATCTTTATTAAGTGTAGGAGATACATATAAATATTTAGTATTAATGTTTATTACAAATAAATAATAAAATTGAGTATGTTTTTCTTCTTTACTATCATCTAATTCTACAAAAGGAGATTTTCCATCTTTAAATGGGACTATCATAAAATCCATCTCCCAACTATTAAATTTTGGACTAAAATATGGTCTAAAATATTTTTTATGAAGAAGTGGGAGTTTATAATCTTTAATAGTTTTTACATCATATATATCAGGATTATAATCAGATTTATGTTTTAATTCAAATGGATCTATATTTATTTCATCATCTAAAATATAATTTTCTGTAATATATTTATTTGGTTCTCTTTTTCTTTTATTCATATTTTATTAAATCAAAATAAAAATAAAGTTTATGGGTTGCCAATTTTTATAAAATTTTTAATTTTTTTTCTTGAAAATCATGAATTCGAATAATCTTTTCATGGAAAAATCACCAACTATTCCTGAAATGGCTATAAATGAAAAAAATGTAGGTCCTTTGATTGATAATATTGCTAGTTTTATTGCCTTCCAATTCGATAATCTACCCTTTCACTATACTGTTACCCAAGTCCGTAGTGCCATTTGCAAAGTGAAAAAAATAAAAAACTCAATCATTTATGAAGCTGTCGAAAGTAAATTGAAAATCAAGCCTTATAAAAATTTGACTGCCTCAATGAAAGCTAAAAAAGAAAAACAAACGACTCTTAATAATACTAATAATCTTCAAAAAGAAATTACACCAAAAGAAGAAATATTTGAAGATTTTCCTTCAGATACTGAAAGTGAAAATGAAAAAGAAAAAAAATAAATTTTATATTTTTTTTTTTATCACTTTTTTTTAAAAAAACATTATAACTAGTTATATATTTTTATTATATTATTAAATAAAAAAAATTTTTTTTTTGAATTGAATTGATTTAAAAAAAAAAAATTTTTAAACTGTGTATTCCTTACCAAAATGTAAAAGTATTTCATTACCATAAGCTCCACTATGAGCTTGATTATTATAATTTCCAAAAAATATACTTAATGACACTGGAGTAGTATTAGACATATTAACTTTAAAACTTAATCCTTTAGGAATTGTTATTGTTTCTCCATTGTTCAATCCTTTTCCATCTTTAAATATAACATTTTCAGTATCATGATCTAATGTAATTATACTATTATTATCAGTAGATTTATCTAAAGTAAGAGTTCCATCACCTGTACTTTTAATATTAGTTAAATTGGTTCCATAAGGAATTGAAATAGTATCAGTAGTAGTTGCGTTACCAGGCTTAATAATCTCTATAGCTTTACTATCACTACTATTTTTAAATTTTAATCCATGATCAATAGTAATATCATTTAAAGTACTGCTATCATTATTTGCATTATAAGGATGAATAGAAAATGAATTATCTAATGCTTTTAAAGTAATTCCATTATAATTTGTAGAATCTTTCTCTGTAAACAAATTTAATCCTCTTGTATTTTTTATTGTTAAACCTCCTAAAATATAAGTATATGAATAATAATTCGAAGTTTTTACCCATGTTGAATAACCAAGATATAGAAAATTCTCTTTCTTT
>JAIRLV010000038.1 GCA_031259185.1 Elusimicrobiota bacterium
GCAGAACCTTTTATCAGAAGAAAAGCAATCAGACATTTACAAAAAAATAGAATTGTTATATTCGCTTGTGGGACTGGAAATCCTTTTTTTACGACTGATACTGCCGCAGTTTTGAAAGCTTCAGAAATAGAAGCGGACGCGATCTTAAAAGCAACAAAAGTAGATTACGTTTATAGCGATGATCCTATCAAAAACAAAAAGGCAATAAAATATTTTAATCTAACATACAAAGAAGCTTTACAAAAAAATTTAAAAATAATGGATGCAACAGCATTTTCTCTTTGTATGGAAAAGAATATTCCTATTATTATTTTCAACATGAGAAAAAAAAATAATATTGTAAATGTTATTCTTGGTAAAAAAATTGGGACTTTAATAAAATAAATATAAATTGGGAGGAATGTTTTTATGATTGATTTGGATTACAAATCTAAATTAGAAGATAAAATGTCAAAAACAATATCAAAATTAAAAGAAGAATTAACGTCTCTTAAGACTGGACGCGCTAATGCGGGTATGCTAGATATAATTAAAGTCGAAGTCTATAATTCTCAGGTACCAATAAGTCAACTGGCAAACATTGTAATTCCAGAAGCAAAAACTATTGAAATAAAACCTTGGGATGTTTCTATAATTGGCGACATAGAAAGAGCTATTTTGAAATCCCCGCTTGGTATTACTCCTAATAATGATGGAAAAATTATTCGTTTGATTCTTCCAGCTATGACAGAAGAAAGTAGAAAAAATTTAGTAAAATATATAAACAAAATAGAAGAACAATATAAAGTTATAATAAGAAATGAAAGAAGAGATATTAATGAAGAATTGAAAAAAAGAGAAAAAGATAAAACTATAACGCAAGACCAACTTTTTGACGCCGAAAAAGATGTCCAAGTAATAACAGATAATTATATAAAAAAAATTGAAATAATGATTAAAAACAAAGAAGAAGAGATAATGACAGTTTAAAAACATGGATTTTAAAAAAAGACCCAGTTGGGATGAATATTTTATTGCGATAACAAAAGAAGTTGCAAAAAGATCAACTTGTTTACGTAGAAGTGTCGGGGCAGTCTTGGTTAAAGACAAAAGAATTTTATCTACCGGATATAATGGCGCTGTTAAGAACTCTAAACATTGTTTAGAAATTGGATGTATGCGACAAAAACATGCAATTTCATCAGGAACTAGACAGGAATTATGTAGAGGATTACATGCAGAGCAGAATGCTCTTTTGTTTGTAACAACACTTGGAATAAATACTGATCATTCAATATTGTATTGCACAAATTATCCTTGTAGCCTTTGCGCCAAAATGTTAGTCCAAGCTGGCGTAAAAAAAGTCATTTATTGCGAGGATTATCCAGATGAACTGGCAAAATCAATTTTTATTGAAAATAACATAGATATTAAAAAATTTACGCCTTAAAAAAATCAAAAAATAAATATTTATAAATCGTTTTTCGTATTATAAAAAAATTTTATTATTAATCATGATTTGAAAAAATAAAAAATTGTGTTAATATTTATTTTAAGTGACTTGGACTTGGATGTATAAAATATTGAGGATTAAAATTGGTAATAAAAAAAGATATTGTAGAAAAACTTTTGGAACATAAAGACCCTTTTTTATTCGTTGATGAGATAAAAGAAATCAATGAAAATAATATAACTACAACATTCAAATTAAATAGAGATTTGTGTATTTTGAAGGGACATTTTCCTGACTTTCCAGTTTTGCCCGGCGTGATTATGATAGAGATTATAAACCAAAGCGCTTTATTAAAAATGTTGCTTGATATTTATGAATCAGAAAACATTGATTTTGAAAAAAAAATAAAATATAAAGCTTTTGTGTCAAAAATTGAATATTTTAATTTCAAAGGAGTGATAATACCAGATACAAATATAGAAATAAAAATAGAAATTAGAAAAACTTTAATTGATAGTTTTTTTGAAGTAAAAGGTAAAATTTTTGAAAAATCTATGCTAAAATGCTTTGGATGTGTTATACTATATTTTGAAAGACAAGGTTAAAGAAAATTTTAAGAAGAGGAGTGTTTATTATTATGGATAGAAAAAAAATTTTGGAAAAAGTGAAAAAAGAATTGATTTATGATAGATTGAAATTGGAAGATATAGGAATAGATTATAGCGAAGTTACAGATGATGTAGAATTATTTGGAGACGAAAAGAGTTTAGGGCTAACCTCTGTAGACGCATTAGAAATAGCAATGGGAATTCAAAAGGAATATGATGTCAAAATTATAAAATTGGATGAGGAAACTGTAAAAGAAAAGTTTAAAACGCCTAATACTATAACAGATTTTATAATAGAGCTTTTGAAACAAAAAGAAAACATGAATAAAGATGATAATACAGATATAAAAGAAGACTTGAAACAAAAAGATAATCTAAAAAAAGATAAAAAATAAAATAGTATAATAAATTATGAATATATTTTTTTTAGAAAATTTTTTTAATGATAATATTTTAGGCGATAATTTAATAAAATTTTTTTTAAATGATAAACAAAATCAAAATTCTTTATTTTTATATTCAAAAAATTTTAATAAATCAGATAGTTTTATAAACAAAGAAGCTTTTTATTTAAAAGAATTGCAAATTATAAAAAATCACTTAGATTTAGACTTATATTTAAAAGATGATAATATTTTTATTTTTAATACAGATTTTTCTGATGAATATAAAGAATTTGGTGAGAATTATATAGACAAAGTCGTATTAAAACTAAATGAAATATTTGAAATAACCAAAAATTTATGCGTGAAATTGATAGAAAATAGGCAAAAAGCTAGTTTCTATTTTTTCACTGTTAACCCAACCATTTATAAAGCTATTGATTTTCCAGTAGCGCCTATTTTTGACGAAGCTATCCACTCTTTCATAAAATCTATGGCAAAAGAAATGACCTCTTTTGATATATATTTTTATGGAATTTGTTTAGATCCAATTTTTGAAATGTTAAATATAGAACAAATAAAAAGTTATAGAAAGATTATGAGTATTTATTCTTTGCGAAAGGCTCCGACAAAAATTAACGATCTATTGAATACAATACAAATATTTTTTAAAAATAGAACAAAACTATTTTCAGGAAATATTTATAATATTGGTGATGGGATGTCTTTTTGAGATTAAAAACAAAATACGAAGTATATTTTACTTGCGAATTTCACTTTTTATAAAAAATACTATTCATAAAATTTATTATAGTTATCAAAATTTTGAAAGATTATTTTTCAATTACAGCGCTGGAAATAACAGTATCTTTTATATGCGAATAAGAAATATTAACATATTTGATTTTTTGTTTTTCAACTTCTTTTTTTAAACTACCTGTAAATTTTACATTCAATCTATTATTTTTATCAAAAAAAATTTCTATATCTGTCATCAAAAAATCATTTATGAGCCCAGTTCTAAAAGCTTTTAAAATAGATTCTTTACAAGAAAAAAAGCATGCTAAATTTGTTATTATTTCCTCGTTTTTGTTGGATTTCAAAAAAAAATCTAGTTCTTTATTTGTAAATATAGAATTTAATATAGAACTTTTTAGATATGATTTATTTTTCAATCTATCTACTTCAATCATACTTTTAAATCTTGAAATGTTTTCTATATCTATTCCTATATCCATAAATTCTCTATTCTCATATTAATGACAAATTTTTGTCAATTTAAAAAAATATCTTGCA
This sequence comes from Elusimicrobiota bacterium, assembly GCA_031259185.1. Classification (GTDB taxonomy): domain Bacteria; phylum RUG730; class RUG730; order RUG730; family RUG730; genus JAIRLV01. The sequence continues at coordinate 3,720 of JAIRLV010000038.1, forward strand.
TATTTAATCTAATTCTTTCTTTCCCATCATAAAAATCCCGTTCTATATTTGCTAAAACATTAAAATTGAAGTTTTTATTTTTCAATTCATCAACAAATATTTTTTTTCTCATATTCCAACCAATAATATCAATAGTATTCGCATCTTTTAGTGCTAATTTTCCTTTAAAATGTTCTTTTTTAGTACCAATGAAGTTAAAATCAATAATTTTTAATTTTTCAATCAAAAACAATGGATTTGGATTTGCTTCGCCAAATGGTTCTAATAATAATATTTCTTTAAAAAAATTTTCTGTCAAATCTTCAAATTTTAGAACCAAATCTACTTCAATATCACTATAAGTATTATCTACAAAAACTCCGGAATTGAATATTTCCTCCAATTTTTTTTCAAATTTTTCAATATTTTCAGTTTTTAAGGTATACCCGCCAGCTAATTTATGTCCTCCAAATCTTTCTAAAAAACAAGCCGTTTTTTCCAAAATATTAACGACATTATAACCTTTTGGAGCTCTGACGGAACCTGTTGTAAAATCTTTATTTTTTGATGCTACGAAACTAACTTTATTATATTTTTTTACTAAATTTGCAGCGACAATACCCGTAATATTTTTTTCAAAGTCTGGACTATAAACAAAAATAAATTTTTTCAAATTTTTTAAATTACTTTTTATAATTTTTTCAGCTGATTTTTCATCTCTAATTTGCATATTTTTACGGTTTAAGTTTAAATCTAACAATTCTGCTCTTAAATCTAATATCTCTTTTTCATTATTAGAACACAAATATTCTACTCCCAAATGCGGTTTTCCCATTCTTCCAGCAGAGTTCAAAAAAGGAGTAATATTCCAAGCAATATATTTTGCTGTCAAAAACTCATTATCGCCGGCTAAATCATTCATCAAAATTTTTAAACTTTTTATAGAATTTTTTTTCATTCTAGAAATGCCATACTTTACTAGAAATCTATTTTCATTTAAAAGTGGCATTATATCGCTAATTGTTCCAAGCGACGATAAAGATAAAAACCTTTTGAAATAATCCGATATCGCAAAATCGCATTTTAATAAGATATTCCAATAAATTTTTGCAGTAATTTCTGCGTCGTTTAATGCTCTATGAAATTTAGTATTTAAACGAAATTTTTTAGCTAAATTTTCTAGTTTGTGAGATTCTTTAGGATATAAATTTTTAGTTAACTTTAACGTATCAATAATTTGAATTTCATTATTTTCAATAAAATTTTCATCATTAAAATCAAAAAATTTATTCAGTTTTTTAATTCTTAAATTCTTTAAAAAATTCATATCAAAAGGCGCATTATGAATAATAAAACAATCTGGTTGAATTTTATCAAGAAAATCACAAAATTTTTCAATGCCTTTTTCTATTTTGGGAGCGTTTTTTACTGTTTTATTCGAAATTCCATTAATCTTGGTGATATATTCTGAAATTTCTATTTCTGGATTTATAAAAGTTTGAAAACATTTATTTTTTTCTATGACTCCATTTTTCATAAAAACTGCGCCAATTTCTAAAATTTTGTCATTTTCTGGATCTAATCCAGTAGTTTCCAAATCAAAAATTATAAATTTTTTGTCAAAATATTGCGAATAACTTATTTTCAATGCCCAGATAAAATAAAAAACAACGCCACACCCAGCTAAATATTTTAAACTTTTTGCTTCTTCATTTTCTTCATAAAAAGAACAATTAATTTTTGGATCTACAACCGCTTCTGCAATTGGAATATCTCCAACTACTTCATGGTGGTCCAAAATAATTACGGAAATACCTTTTTCTATCAAATAATCAATTTCTTCTTTATTTCCTACTCCACAATCTACTGTTATCATTAAATTTATATTTTTTTCAAGTAATGTATTATATATTGATTTATGAACGCCATAGCCTTCTTCATAGGGAATATGATACTCTGCATCCAAGCCATACTCTTTTAATGCTTTTTTTAAAAGACTAATGCTACTTTGTCCATCTACATCTTTGTCGCCATAAATTAAAATTTTTTCATTGTTTGCTATTGCTTTTTTTACTCTAATAACAGCTTTATACATATCATGGATTATAAAAGGATTTTGTAAATCTGTGATTTTTGGTTTCAAAAATTTCCTGACTTTCGTTGGAGTATCTAAATTTCTAGATATTAAAAGTTTTAAAAAATTTTTTGAAAATCTGCAGTTATTATTAACAGTAAAAGCCTTTTCCATATTAATTAATAAATCAGGATTTATTAGCCGTTCTTTAATGTCTTTTTTTTGCATGTTTTTCTTATCAAGACTCCTTAATTTGTTTTAAATTTATTTAATTAATATAGATTTTAATAATATAAAAATTTATTCAATGCATCTAAATTATTATTTAATTATGCCTTTTTTGTGAAGTAATTAATTTTTATTTTTTTGTCCAATTTTGTCCAAAGCTATTAAAAAAATTGTAATTATAATTAAAATTTTCTTAGTGCAAACTCTGAATCTAATTTTAAAATTCCTGCTCCACTATCTTTGATAAATTTTAATTTATCTATAATTGCTCTCACATTACTTTCCTCCTCTATTTGCTCTTTAACAAATAAGGTTAAAAAATTTTCCGTAGCATAATCTTTTTCTTGTTTGGCTAGTGAAACTAGACCCCAAATTAATTTTGTAACACTTTTTTCATGTGTTAATGTTTTTTCAAATAAATCAAGTATAGAATTAAAAGATTTTGCGGGAGCTTCTATCGCTAAAAGTTCAATTTTTTCTCCGAGATCATTTACATAATCATATATAATTTTTGCATGTTCTAATTCTTCTTTTACTTGTACTATAAACCAATTTGAAAAACCTCTTAGTCCTTTTTCATCACAATAAGCTCCCATTGCCATATACAAATATGCAGAAAAAAGCTCTCTATTGATTTGATGGTTCAACTGTTTTATTATTTTTTTGTTTGCCATAAAAACCTCCTGAATTTTTTCTCTAATACTTTTTTAATTCTAATATAACCGTATCTCTATTAGACAACCATTTTGGTTCTATCAAAATATTTTTAGGACAATATCCGCTAAAACCGTGTATTATAATTTTTTTATCTAATTTATCCAAAATTTTAACTAAAATTTTTATATAATCATTAATATCAAAAAAGTTAAATTCAAAGTTTTTAATTTTGTAAATATCTGCAAGAACTGTATTTTTTACTATATGCATAGGATGTAACTTTATACCATCAATTTTTAAATGATTCATCATATCTATAGATTGCATTATATCCTTTTCAGTTTCATTAGGCAACCCTATTATCAAATGGACGCAAATTTTTATATTTTTACCAATATCCCTAGTATTTATCACAGCTTTTTCAAAATCTTCAAAACTATGCCCTCTATTAATTAATTTTAGCGTTTTATTATGAATACTTTGCAAACCGTATTCTAGCCAAACTTCATATTTTTTAGTATATTCGCAAATTAGATCCAAAATTTCATCATCAACACAATCTGGTCTAGTTGAAATATTTAATCCTATTACATCTGGGAACTTGTAAATTATATCAAATTTATTTTTTAGTACGTCTATACTCGCATTTGTGTTAGTGTTTGTTTGAAAGTATAAAATAAATTTATTCGCTTTAAATCTTTTTTTTATGAATTTTATACCATTTACAATTTGAGTTTCTATATCAATATTGGTAAATGGTTCGCTATTTTTTAAATAATTAAAAGAAGCATTATTACAGTAAATACAAGCATTTTTGTTAGGGCAACTAAATCCTGCATTTAAACTAATTTTATGGACTCTTTCGCCATATTTTTCTTTCAAATATTCTGAATACTTTCTATTATTATAAATCATATTTTTTTTAATTTCAAATGAAATTTGGAACTTAAATAGTTTTTAAAAAAACTAAAAGTTAAGATAATCAATAATATATTTTATTAAGTACGAATTTTAAAAATTGCTTGCATTTTATCATTTATTTCAATATTTTTTGAATTTAATGTTAATTTTATAAATTTTCCTTTTTTTAAAATTAAATCTCTTTTAGAAATTTCATATTGTTGTGAATTTTCATCTTTTTTTAATAAAATTTTTAATTTTTTTGTATTACACAAAACTTTCATATAATTTTTTGTATACCCAGATACAAAATTTTTATTTCTAATATTCTCAAAATTTTCAAAAAAAACTTCAAAGTCTCTATTTGCAAATTTTTTTAAGCTATTTTCAGTAATATTTTTATTAAAATTTAGCATTATTTTTTTTCTATATTCTAAAATGTGTGTAGGAATTTTTAATTTTGAATTATTTTGTAGAGCATTATAAGCATTTGTGCCTTTTCTAGGTGAAAATGGGAATATATGTATTCCATCAATTTTCACTTCTTCTAAAAATTTTAACGTATTTTCAAAATGTTTGTCACTTTCCTCTAGATATCCAATTATTAAATCTATAGTTATTCGCAAATCCTTTATTTTAGTTCTCATTTTTTCAAATAGATTTCGTAAATAAAAAGTATCATAATTTCTATTCATCTTTTTTAAAATTTCGTCGTCTCCTGATTGAATTGATATGTGCAAGTGTTCGCAGATATTTTTATTTTTTGCCATTATTTCAATAATTTCATCTGTTATTTCTGTTGGTTCTATAGAACTAATCCTTATCCTTTTTAAATTTTTATTTTTTGAAATTTCGTTCAAAATATCTTGAAATTTTATAATATTGCCATTATTATCCAAACTTTCGTAAAAACCAATTCTTGTTCCGGTTAATACTATTTCTTGATAATTTTTATTTAAAATATTTTTTATTTCTTTTGATAATTCGTTAAAAGGTAAGCTCCATTTTTTTGGTCTAACAAAAGGGACTATACAATAATTACAAAAACTATCGCAGCCATCTTGAATTTTTAAAAAAGCTCTAGTTTTAGCGATATTGGCATTTTTTTCTAAAATTTTTTGATTTTTTAAGATTATACTTTTTTTTGAAAATTCATTTTTATTTAAATTTGCTATTTCAAAATTTTTTTTTATTTTTTCTTCTTCAGTTTTAATAAAAATATCTAAATTATTCAATATTTCATTAAAATCATTTGATTTTTTTATCAAATCTTTTAAAATTTTTGTTGTCGTTAAATTATTTTTTTTTTCTTTTATTAAAATTTTTATTTTTTCAATTTTATGTAAAAAGCAATTTATTTTTAATTTATCTGTGTTTTTCACCAAAATTATTTTTTCAAAAAGTTCATTTTTTTTATATTTTTCAAAAAGTTCATCATAACATCTTTCAATAAAACAGCCTGTTATTATTAGAAAGTTATCAAAATTTTTAATATTTGTATTTATTATTTTATTTATCAAATTCCGACATTTTGAATCCGTTTTTGTTGTCAACGTGCATGTATTGATAACAAAAAATTCATTGATTATGTCATTGTTTTCTATGATTTCTAAAATTTTGTTTGATTCTGCTTGGTTTACTTTGCAACCCAAAGTTTTTACATGCTCTTTAATATCCATTAATCTACCTTTTCGCCTATTATTCATCTCAAATTTTTTGCAATAACATGATCTCTAAATTTTGTAGAGAAAACATGGCTATCGTCATTTTTATCGCTTAATACAAAAAATAAATAGTTTGTATCTGCAGGATAAAGAGCAGCTTTTATAGATTTTAAACTGGGAGAACAAATAGGATTTTTTGGAAGACCTATATTTTTATAAGTATTATATTCAGAATTTATTTCTAGATCTTTGTATAATAATCTTTTTTTTCTAATACCTGTTTTTTCTTGTATCGCATATTGAACTGTTGCACAAGATTGTAATGCAATGTTTTTTTTGAGTCTATTATAAAAAACAGAAGCAATAATAGCTCTTTCTCTATCTAAAACTGCTTCCTTTTCTATAATTGACGCCATAGTTAATATTTCTTGTTTAGAAAATTTGTTATTTTTTAAAATACCTTTTGTTTCTGCTTCTAAAAAAAGATTATCAGTTTTATTTCTAAATGTTTTTTCCATTTTTTCTATAACCTCTTCTTCTTTTGATGTTTCAGAAAAAAAATAAGTATCTGGATATAAATGTCCTTCTAAATTTTTCATCTCTATTATTTTCAAGTACGTTTCTTTCTTACCAATTCCAAGATTTTCTAAACGCAAAGCTATATCAAAACGATTAAAGCCTTCAGGTATATTAACTTTTACAAAACTATCTCTACCTAATTTTAACTCGCGAATTATATTAATAATACCTGTGTTTTTTGAAAATTTATATGTTCCGGATTTCAATTTTCCGTCATAATTTAATAGTTTTATTAATCCTACAAATAAACTTTCATTTTTTATTAAATTATTACTTTTTAAGATATTCGCAATTTTTTTTGTAGATAAACCTGATTTTATCTGTATTTCAATGTTTTTTATATCGGATGATTGCATATTGCTACTTATTAATTTATAAGCAGATAAAATTATCAAAATCAAAAACATCGCTACAATACAAATTATTTTTAAATGATAATATTGAGACTTTTTTTTAAATTTTAACATTTTCATTTTTGATTTCTTATTCATTAGAATTTTTATATAATATTTTTATTGCTATGTAAAACATAAATATGTTTTCCTCATTTGTCTAATCAAGGTAACTAAACTTTTGATTTAGCTATTCATTGATTTGAAGTTCATTTTTAAAACTTAAAACCATCAATTTTAAATATTTGAGTATCATCTTTTTATAAATTTTTAATTTGTTTTATTATAAATTATTTTGGATTTAGTATCAATATGGATTTTATATTAGAAGCCATCTTTGACTAAAATTCTTTCTCCAAAAAGTTCTAAATAATTTTACTTTTATTATCTCTTTTTTGTGTTTATCATTATATTTTTTAATAATTAATTTATAAATTATATATTTTTTTTAA
>JAIRLV010000062.1 GCA_031259185.1 Elusimicrobiota bacterium
TCAGCTTTCATACCACGACTTGTTATTGCGGGTGTTCCTAATCTAATTCCACTAGTTATAAAAGGTTTTTGAGTATCAAACGGTATAGTATTTTTGTTAGTTGTGATTCCAGCTTTGTCTAAAGTAAGCTCCGCTTCTTTTCCGGTTATATTTTTGGATTTTAGAATATCAATAAGCATAAGATGAGTATCGGTTCCATCAGAAATTATTCTATATCCCCTATTTTTCAATTCTTGAGACAAAGCTTTGGCATTCTCTAAAATCTGCTTTTGATAGACTTTGAAGTCATTAGATAAGGCTTCTTTTAAAGCGACAGCTTTTGCAGCAATAACGTGCATCAAAGGACCGCCTTGAATACCAGGAAAAACTATTCTGTTTATTTCAGCAGAATATTTTTCTTTGCACATTATCATTCCGCCTCTAGGCCCTCGCAAAGTTTTATGGGTTGTAGTTGTCACAAAATCAGCATAAGGAACTGGCGAAGGATGTAAGCCTGTTGCGACTAAACCTGCAATATGTGCAATATCCGCCATCATGTATGCGCCAACTTTATCACAAATTTCTTTTATTCTTTTGAAATCAATTGTTCTAGAATATGCGCTCGCGCCAGAAATTATAAGCTTTGGCTTATTTTGTATCGCTATTTTTTCCATCTCATCATAATCTATTGTTTCTGTTTGTTTTGAAACTCCATATGAAATAATTCTATAATATTTACCAGAAAAATTCATTGAATGGCCATGGCTCAAGTGTCCGCCGCAAAACAAATCCATTCCAATAATAGTATCTCCAAAATTCAAAACCGATAACAAAACTGCAATATTGGCGCTACTGCCAGAATGTGGCTGAACATTTACCGCCTCGCAGCCAAACAATTTTTTTGCTCTAGAAATAGCTAAATTTTCTACAATATCCGCGAATTCGCATCCGCCGTAATATCTTTTCGATGGATAACCTTCAGCATATTTATTTGTTAAATAGCTTCCTTGAGCTTCCATAATTGCTTCGCTAACAAAATTTTCAGATGCTATCAATTCAAGTTTTTCATTTTGTCTGTTTTTTTCATTCATTATCGCTTCATAAATTTCTACATCGACGCTGCCTAGTCTATTAAAATCCATAAAATAAACTCCTCATATAATTTTTACTTTTTTATACACCATATTGAATTTATATTGTTAATCAAACTTTTTTGTATTTCTTCTATTTCTTTTTTTTTATTATTTATCATAATTTGTTTTTCTAAACTATCTTTTATTATTTTTTGTTGAGTTTCAATATTCGGAACAGGTATCAATAATTCTTTCAATTCGTTCCCCGGTCTCATATTTTTTATACTGGTTCCTAATGATTTATTTATCATTTCATATTGAATTACATCGCTCTCAAAAATCAATTTTAAATATTTCGGCAATATTATATTTTTATCTTTTATCCTCAACCTCATCAATACCGAATTGATAATTCCTCTTTCAATATTATTAGGAACTATTGATATTTTCCCCAATGTTCCTGCACACGTAATTAAAACATCATCTTTTTTTATTTCAAATTTTTTTAACTCATTAAATTTTTGTTCGTCTATGTAATATTTCCCTATTTTAAAATTATTATTAATTATATTTCCTTGCTCATAAACTTTATATCCACGTGATACACAGATGCTTTTCTTTATACTGCTACCAAAAGGTCCTCTCAATAAGTCGACTAATTCTTTCAATTTTATCATATGATATTTTGAATAATATTCATTTTTTATATATCTTGCTAAAACAAGATTGTAATTGTTTTTTTTAATATCTTCGTAATTAATAGAAATAAATCCAATATCTAAAATATTATCATCTGTATTTTTTTTAAAATCTAAATAATCAACTTTTTTTAAATCATTTTCCTTTATTTTTTCTCTCTGATTATTCAAACTAAAACCATCATTTTTCACATAAAAATACCAAATTTTGTTTTCCGTTTTTTTAAATTTACAATCTGTAAAAAATAAAATATCTGTTTTCACTCCTGTATATGGTAAAAATACACCTTGTGGCAAAGATATTATTACTTGAAGTTTAGAATTATTCAATAAAAATTGTCTAACTTTTTCATATTGTTTATTAAATAAAAATCCTTCTGGAACAATTATTGCAATTCGTCCACCTTTTTTGATAGATTTGAAACAATGTAAAACACATACACTATCGGCTTTATTATTAGCTAATCCATTATAATATAGATGTGAAAATTCTGTTTTTTGCGAAAATGGCATATTTGTTACCACTATATCATATTTATTATCTATTGGATTTTCTAAACTATCTTGTTGTTTAATTCCGCTATGTCCATCTCCATGTAATATCATATTCATCTTCGCTAATCTACTATTATTTGTTAACTCATTCCCAAATATTGTTTCTTCTTTTAATATATTTTTCTCCTCATCTGTATTAATGATTGTATTTTCTTTTATATAATTAAAACATTCCGTTAAAAATCCTCCGGTTCCACAAAATGGATCATAAATAGTCTCTTTAAATCTAGGTTTTACCATATTTATAACTGTTTTTACAATATGTCTAGGTGTAAAATATTCACCTAAATCATTATTATTAGCAGCAGCTTGTTGTAAAAAATATTCAAAGGCATCACCTTTTATATCTGTATCTATTGTAGATAGCGTCAAATTATCTAATTTATTTACTATTTGCCTTAAAGTGTCAGATTTTTTAATTTGTATATCTGTAAATACTGAAGCTCCATAATTTTTTTCTATATGTTTTAATGTTTGCTCTACTGTTCTAATCAAAATTTCATCATCTACTTTTTTTATATTGTTCCACAAATTTTCAGCCTTATTTTCAGTATATAATTTTAAAAATAAGATATTTGCAAACTCAGACAATCGCTCTATTCCAGCTCTCAGTCCTTCACTTCTCAAGCTATCATTTAAATCTCGAAATATATTAATCAATTCTTGTCTCGAAAGTATCACATTTTTTGGAATTGTATATATTGAATTTGTGTTATCTTCTATAAACTTATTAGCTTCTTTGACACCAATTAATTCATTTACTTCATTTTCATTTATGTATAATGGCTTATCAGCATATAAATGTCTGGTTAAACAATAAGCACCATTCATTGCAAATATCAAAGGTGCATTCAATGTTTTTGCATATTCCTTTGCTTGTTCTATTGCTTTTTCCAGATCTTTCCCTCCAGCTTTTGCCTCTATGACTGCTATTGGTATTCTATTTTCATTTATTAAAACATAATCAGGTCGTTTTTGCAATTTTTTTAATTTTTTATCATTTATTATCCGTAATATATCATTTTCAAAAAATACATTCTTTAAAGGATCATTTATATCTAATATCCAACCTTTATTTATTAAATTATTATCTATTATAAATCTTGTATCTTGCTCTATCATGTTTTATATCTCCACTTCCACTATATCAAACGAAAAAAGAAAATCTCTTATAATAGTCTTTTAATGTTTCTATTTCCATATGTACAATTTTTACCTTTCCTATCCTAATTGGTATAACAAAATCTATTTTTTTATCAATAATTTTTTTATCTTTTGTCATAATTTCAAAAATATATTCAAAAAATTTTTTATCATTTTTTAAAGAAAAATAATCTCTAATTTCATCAAAAAGATTCACAGATTTATCTATGTAAACTTTTTTTAGCAAATTTTCAATTTTTTCTAATTCAAAGGTTGTCAAAATTTTCATTTCATTTGATGCAAAACTTGCAAATAATATACCGAATGAAACCATTTCGCCATGTTTAAATTTGTATTGGCAGGCAGTTTCCATGGCATGCCCTAAAGTATGCCCTAAATTTAAAATTTTTCTCAAGTTTGATTCTTTCTCGTCTTTTGATACTATTTTTGATTTTACTTTTGCAGACATACAAACAATCTCTTTCAAAATGCTTTCATCTCTATTTAAAATTTTGTCAATATTTTTTTCAAAAAAAGTCCAATATTTTTTTGAATAAATTATTCCATACTTCAAAACTTCTGCAAGTCCGTTTTTATATTCTCGTTCATCTAACGTTGACAAAAATTTTGTATTAATCCAGACAAATTCTGGTTGATAAAATGCTCCGACTAAATTTTTCCCATATTCTAAATCAAAGCCAGTTTTTCCACCGATGCTTGCATCTACTTGTGCTAGCAAAGTCGTAGGTACTTGAATAAATTTTATACCTCGCAAATATGTCGCCGCAACAAAACCAGACATATCGCCTACTACTCCGCCACCAACTGCTATTATCAAAGATTTTCTATCTAAGTCATTATTTACACAAACTTTGTACAAATTTTCTATTTGTTTTAAATTTTTGTATTTTTCACCAGCCGGGATTTCTACTTTAAAAACATTTTTATTATCAATTGCAAAGTCAAAATTTTTTTTATATTTTGAAAAATTTGAATCTGTTATAACTAAAATTTTAGTAGGATTAATGTCTCTTATCAATTTATGTATTTTGAAATGTGTCAAATTTTTTGAGTCAGAGGCAAAACTATTGTCTTCTATAAAAATATTATAAGATTTTTCAAATAATTTAACTCTAATACTTAAAAATTCTAAAAAAATTTTTTCAATTTTTTTTGCGACTGCAAAAATTGAAAGATTCGTCGTATCAATACTAAAATGATTGTTATCGTAAAAATATTTTCTAGCTTTCAGTATTTCCGTTATTCTTGATAAAGGCTCATCGCATTTTAATAATGGACGCGTATTGTCATATTTTAATCTTTCAAAAATCTTTGTCGGCGTCGCATACAAATTAAAAATTAGTCCATTTTTTTTGAGAACGTCTATATTTTCTTTTTTTAGTACTATACCTCCGCCAGTAGAAATAATTTTATTATTTAGTTTAGCAATTTTTTTGACTATTTTTGCCTCAATATCTCTAAAATACAATTCGCCGTATGTTTCAAATATTTTTGATATTTTTCGTTTTTCTATCTTTTCTATAATTTCGTCAGTATCCAAAAGTTCAAAAATTTCATTTTTTTTTAAATTTTTCTGATTTAAAATCTTTAATAATTCTTTTGAAACGCTACTTTTACCCGTTCCCATAAAACCTGTCAAAATTATATTCATTGTTCAATAACCTTTAAAAACAATACAAAATCTTTATATTTATTTAGCTTTTTTTGATTTCAATCGCTGGGATTTCTGCAATCTGCGATTTAGGAGCAAAAATGTTATGCTGACTAATCCCATCTGGTAAAATTATATCTATAATATTCGGCTGAAATAAATCTTTTCTTCCTCCAAAAAAATTATCGCTATTTTGACTTTCAACTTTTATAACAATTTTTTTATTATAATCGTATCCACAAGACAAAGTTATGTATTTCCATGAATAAATATCGCCGCTTAAAATATTATTTGGAACATAAACCGTTATAAAATTGTTTTCATAATCTAATTTTGTTTGAAGCGTAGCAATTTTTTTGATAAAATCATCTGATTGTGCCAAGAATAAATCAGTGGAATCTCCATTTATAGATATACAATATTCCCATGCATTTTCCGGACTTGTAAAAGCATTTCTCATTGATAAAAGATTAGTATTTCCCGAACCAATTTTTCCATTAGTATCAATATAAATATCCAATTGAATATTTTTTAATGAGCCCTCTATTCTTTCTTTTTGTCTATTGTGTAGATTTCGCATTTCTACTCTAAAAACTATGTTTTTTTGCGTATTAAAAACATTCAGCCCTTTTATATCTAGCATCCCATTAACAAAATTTTCATTTTCTGGATACGTATAATTTCCGTCTCCATAATCGTCATTTAAAGAATCCTGTATCTTAAATCCTTTGTTATCCTTATAAATGATTATATTCGAAAATTCCTCAACTTTTTTGTTATTGTTATAGTTTTTACTAGACATATTCTGCAAATCATTTATTTTTAGTCCTAAAATAGTCTCTAGTTTTTGGTAAATTTCCAATAGTTCTATTCTTAAATTTTGTAAATTATTATTTAAATTTTTTTCTTTTTCATTATTAATTATTTCTAAAAATAAAATATTTTGTAATTTATAAATATCATTTAAAGTCTCCAAATATAAATCTAAATTGATTTCATTTTTATTCTTCTTTTCTTCAAGTTTAATTTTTGCATTTTTTATAACTACCCAATATTCCTGTACTTTATTATCGTCCAAAAATTTAATTAAACTATCTATGCTAATCATAAACTCTTGCTCATCCAAATTTATAGTTTTAAGCGGACTTTTATTATTTGTTTCTTCAATATCTAATTCTTGTTCTTCATCAAGTCCGTTATAATTATATTGAATAACGTTAATGTTCGTAATTTTTTCCTTAAATTCATCCATAGATATAAACTGAATATTTTCATTTTTTATCAATTCTGAAAAAAATAAATTATAAAAAGCTAAATAATCTTTTTGTTCCACGAACCCTTTTTTCTCTAATTTTTTACTACTTAAAATAAAAACTGCATCTATGTCTTTATTTTGAAATTTTACCAAGTCCTTTATAAAATTTTTTATTATAACTTCGCTTTTACTAGTTTTAGTGTCATAAAAATCTATATTTTCAAAAAG
>JAIRLV010000065.1 GCA_031259185.1 Elusimicrobiota bacterium
CCTTTGATATTAAAGGGAGAAAAAAGCAAATTAATACACGAAAAAGTCAATAATTTACTTCAAGACGCAAATTTTTTAAATGAAAAAAACAAATTCCCGACAGAACTTACTTTTGGACAGAATCAAATCGTTGCAATAATGAGAGCGATTGTCACGAATCCTAAAATTATATTACTAGATGAACCTATGAATCATATTGATACTAATAAAGAAAAAATGGTTTGGAATTTAATTAATAAATATAAAGATCCAAATGCAGTCATAGTTTTCACTACTAGCCAAAAGTATATATTAGAAAATTTTGAAGGGCATGTTATTGATATGCATTCTTATCATATATAAAACAAGCTTTTAATAAAAATAAAATTACATTATTAAGTTAAAAGCTTACAAAACTAATAAGTAAGATGATAAACAAAAATTGAATTATTTTTTATATTTTTGTAATAAATAAAGTGTAATATTAAAAATTAAAAAATTTTCTACTACTGCTATTGTGATGAAATTTTTTATATTTATATTTATATAAATTGTTTTAAGAACTTTTAGTATCTAATTTGGAGTTTTTGAATGTGGATGAGCTTTTTGATATTCTTTTTGTAGCTTGTCTATTTCTAGATGCGAATAAATTTGTGTCGTAGATAAATTTACATGTCCTAACATTTCCTGAATACTTCGCAAATCACATCCCGCATTTAAAAGATGTGTAGCAAAAGTATGCCTGATTTTATGAGGACTGATTTTTTTTGAAATTGCTAAAATATTGATATATTTATCTATAATTCTGCCGACACATCGTGTCGTTAAATGTCCCGCGCGAAAATTTCTAAATAAAAAATCTCTATGTGAAAAACTATATTTTTTTGTAATTTCGTCTATATATTTTTTTACAATTGCGATACTGTTTTTACCAATTGGCACTATTCTTTCTTTTTTCCCTTTTCCAAAAACTTTTATTGTTTCTCCAAATAAATCAATATCTGTTATTTTCAAATTTATAAGTTCACTGACACGTATTCCAGTTGAATACAAAACTTCTAATATAGCCCTGTCTCTTAGACCTAAAAGCTCGCTATCGTCCGGCATATTCAGAAGATCAAAAATTTCATCTTGAGATAAAAAAACAGGAATTTTTTTAGGTAATTTAGGATTTCTTATATACAAAAAATAATTATCTTTTTCGCTAAAAATCTTTTCATTAATTAAAAATTTGAAAAAACTTTTTATTGCAGAAATTTTTCTTGAGACAGAAGAAGTTTGTAAGCCTTTATCATAAAGTTTTGTCAAAAATTCTCTGGATAATTTATTATCAATTTCTGATAAATTTTTTTCTTTTTTTTTTAGAAATTCAAATAAATCTATCAAATCTTTTTTATAGTTTAACAAAGTATATGCGGAATAATTTCTTTCTTTTTGCAAATAGTCCAAAAATTTGTCTATGAAATGGATTTGATTTGTATTCGTCATAGATGATTCATCCTTAAAAATATTTTTTTTATTATTTAGGATTTTTAGGTTTATGATTAGGTTTCATTAGCTTTTTATTTATTTGTTTATTTCTCTCTATTCCTAAAGAATTATCCGGTACATCCTCATATATTGTAGAACCTGCTCCAATAATAGAATTTTTTCCTATAATTACAGGAGCAATCAAATTTGTGTTGCTTCCAATAAAAGAATTATCTTTTATAATAGTTTTATATTTATTTATACCGTCATAATTACACGTAATTGTCCCTGCTCCAATATTCACGTTTTCACCGAGTTCAGAATCGCCAATATAACTAAGATGCGAAACTTTTGTGCCTTTTGCAAGATAAGTGTTTTTTATTTCTGTAAAATTTCCAATTTTACAGTTGTCATCAATTTTAGTATTCGGTCTAATATGCGAAAAAGGTCCAATTTCACAATTATTTCCAACAAAAGAATCTATAATATACGAATATTTTATACTCGTATTATTTCCTATTTTAGAGTTCTCAATAAAAGAATTTGTCTCAATTTTACAATTATCTCCAATTTCAACTTTGCCTCTAATTATTGTCCCATCATAAATAATAGTATCTATTCCAATTTTTGCATTTTCGTCAATTTCAATATTTTCTGGATTTATAATTTCTACGCCTTGAAGCATAAATTTTTTGTTTATTCGCATTCTCATCTCTCTATTAGCTTGAAATAGCGCTACTTTATCATTTATTCCCAAAATTTCAGCCAAATTATCAGTAGCAAAACTTTTAGTTTTTACCCCAGTTTTATAAATAATTTCTATAATATCCGTTAAATAAAATTCCGCAGTCTTTTCATTAGGGACTATTTTATGAATATAATCTTTCAAAATTTTATATTTGAAACAATATACGCCGCTATTAATTTCTTTTATATTTTTTTCATCAAAGTCAGAATCTTTCTCTTCAATGATTTTTATTATATTATTGTTTTTATCTTTTTTGACTCTACCATATCCAAACGGATTTTCTACTTTTGCAGTCAAAACTGTTACAGCAGAATCAGTTTTTTTATGATTTTCAATTAAATTTGAAATAGTTTCAGAAGTCAAAAGCGGAGTGTCGCCACATACTACTAAAATATCGCCGTCATAATTTTTATCAATATTATTCAATGCGGATTTTACGGCATCCCCTGATCCTAATAAGCGCTCCTGAAAAGCGAAATTTAATATTCCAGATGGCTGGTTTTTATGAAATAAATTAGAGAGCTCTTTATTTGTCTGAAAATAATTTTTTATTTCGTCGTATTGATGCCCTACAACCAAAATATTCTTTAAAGGATTTATTATTTGAATTGACTTTATTAGCCAATAGATCAGAGGTTTGTTATTGACAAGGTGCAAAATTTTTGGGATATTAGATTTCATCCTAGCGCCTTTTCCTGCACCTAAAATTATGGATATGATATTTTTATTTTGATTATTTTTGTTCAATATTTTACCTTAAAAAAGTTTGGTAATTCATAAATGTATGGTTTTTATGATACAATATTAAAATATGTTTAATAATCTCTATATTCGCCTTAAACCAAAAAGCAAATTATTAATACTAAAAGATTCAAAAATTTTTTGTTTTTGGGCATATATAACAGTTATAAAATACAGAAAATATTAAAATATATTTAAAAAATTTATAAAAAATAACTGATATAATAAATAATATAAAAAATACTGGGATGGGAGGATTCGAACCTCCGAATGCATGAACCAAAATCATGAGCCTTACCACTTGGCCACATCCCAATTTA
>JAIRLV010000155.1 GCA_031259185.1 Elusimicrobiota bacterium
AATATTGGTATACCTTCTACAATTATAATGGAAAATGCCGGAAGAAGTGTGGCAGATGAAATTTACAAAAGGTATTTCTATAAAAGAAAAAATTTTAATAATGTAATATTTTTTTGTGGAGTTAAAAATAATGGAGGGCAAGGATTAGTTGCCGCTAGACATTTAGCTATTAAGGGAATAAATATTTCTGTTTATATAGTAGGCGGTGTTTCCAATTTTACAATTGATACAGAATTAAATTTTAGAATACTTAGGAAAATGGGATTAAAAATATATCCATTGCTTTCAGATAAAGAATTATCAAAAATTAAAATTTCAAATAATGCGCTATTAGTAGATGCAATTTTTGGACTAGATATTGATTATGATATAGTTGGGTTTGAAAAAAAAGTCATTGATAAAATTAACAAATCTAAACAAGAGGTAGTTTCTATAGATATTCCATCTGGTTTGAATTATATAGAAAATTTTGGCATATATGTAAAGACAAATCTTACAATAACATTTACGGCTTTAAAAAAAATTTTTTTAGAAGAAAAATTCAAAAATTTATTAGGAGAAATTGTTGTTGTTAGCGTAGGAATAGATTTTTTATATTAAAAATATTGACAAAAATACAAATAAAAGATATATATAAAGATATATTATAGGAGGATTTTTATGTATGCGGTTATTGATTTATCAGGAAAACAACAACGAGTAGAAAAAAATGAAATTATCAGAATAGAAAAAGTATCAAAAAATATTGGCGATGAAGTAGAATTTGATAAAATAATGATGTTGCAAGATGAAAATGGCGAAGTAAAAATAGGAACACCTTATTTAAATGACATAAAAGTTACCGCAAAAGTTTTAGCGCAAGATAGAGCAAAAAAAATTATAGTTTTTAAGAAAAAAAGAAGAAAAAGTTATACAAAAACACAAGGACATAGACAATATTACACAGAGATAAAAATCCAAGATATTATTTCAAAATAAATAAAAAAAATTTAAATTTTAATTTTAATTTGGGAGATAAAAATGGCGCATACCAAAAGTCAGGGAAGTAGTACAAATGGAAGAGATTCGGCTGGAAAAAGACTTGGCGTAAAAAGATTTGACGGACAAATTGTCAAAGCAGGAAATATTTTAGTTAGGCAAAGAGGGTTGAAAATTAAAGCTGGCGTAAATGTTGGAGTTGGTAAAGATGATACTCTTTTTGCAAAAATATCAGGAAAAGTAAAATTTTTAGTAAAAGGTACTAGAAATTTTAAATATGTTAATATAAATCCAGTAATATAAATTTTACATACTTTTTATAAAATTAAATCTTAAAATGAAGTAGTAGACTAACTTTTAGTTATACTACTTTTTTTTTATATTTTATAAAAAATAGAGATATTTATGAATGAAAGGGTAACAGAAAATATAATAAGAGAACATTTTAAAAAAAGTTGTGATATTATTTTAAATGAACAGCAAACAAAAAACGATAAGATACAAAAACTCTTAAAATATGCCTCAAAAAGCGGGAATAAAGATGGACGACCAGATTTTATAATTGAGTATAAAAACAATACCAATTTACTTATTGTTATTGAATGCAAAGCTGATCTAAACAAACATGGAACAGATGAAAAAAATGAGTATAAAGATTACGCTGTTGATGGAGTAAAATTGTACGCGAGTTTTTTATCAAAAGAATATGATATTATTGCCATTGCTATAAGTGGCGATGATAAAAATAATTTAAAAGTTAATCATTATTTGCAGCTAAAAGGAACGACAAAATGTGAGCCTATTTTTAAAAATGATGTTTTGTTAAGCGCAAATGAATATTTAGAAAGTTATAAAAAAGACGAGAGAAAATTCTATCAAGATTTTATGTCTTTGTTAACATATTCCAGTAAATTAAACGATAAATTACATATTCTAAAAATTCCTGAATCGCAAAGAAGCTTATTAATAGCAGGGACATTAATAGCTTTGAATAACGCGTCTTTTCTAAATAGTTATAAGACAGAGACAAGTATAAATAGTTTAATTGAAAATTTTTTAATTAAAGTAAAACATGAGCTTTTAAACGTAGAAAATAAACATATTGAAGCAATTATAACAACATTTAGTTTTTTAAAGACGCACTCAATTTTATCTAAAGATTTAAAAATTTTTAAAGATGTTATAACAGAAATAGACGATAATATAAATTCATTTATAAAAAACTATAAATATTTTGATACATTAGGGCAATTCTATATTGAATTTTTAAAATATGCAAACAACGATAAGGGATTAGGAATTGTTTTAACCCCTCCTCATATTACACAATTTTTTTGTGAATTAGCAAAGATTAATGAACATAGTATAGTTTTAGATAATTGTGCTGGGACAGGTGGATTTTTAATTTCTGCAATGCGGGAAATGTTAAAAAATGCAGGAGGGAATAAGGACATTGAATATAAAATTAAAGCAAAGCAAATAATAGGCATTGAAATACAACATGATATTTTTACTTTATTATGTTGTAATATGTATATGCATGGTGATGGTAGAAGTAATTTATTTAAGGGTAGTTGTTTCGATGACAGAATAAAGGAAGCAGTTAAAAAATTTAAACCCAATGCAGGTTTTTTAAATCCTCCATATAGAAGTAATAAAAAAAATGATATTTATGAATTAGAATATGTTTTAAATAATATATCTATGTTAGAGAAGGGTAGTTTATGTATAGCAATAGTCCCTATTTCTTGCGCTATGTCGAATGATAAAAAATTAGTAATGTTAAAACAAAAATTATTGCAAGAACACACTTTGGATGCTGTTTTATCAATGCCAAATGAATTGTTTAAAAATTCGAATGTTGGGGTTAATACGTGCGTTATGATTTTAAAAGCAAAAGAAGCTCACAAAAAAGATTATAAAACTTTATTTATGTATTGTAAGGATGATGGTTTTATAAATAAAAAGACACAAGGAAGAGCGGATTATGATAAAATATGGGAACATCAGATAAAAGATAAATGGGCTGGAGTTTATAAAAATAAGGATGAGATCATAGGTTTTAGCATAAAAAAAGAAGTCAAAGGAGAGGATGAGTGGTGTGTTGAAGCTTACATGAAAACTGATTATACTAAATTAAAACAAAGTGATTTTGAAAATGAATTGTTTACTTATATGATATATTTATTATCAAATAAATTAAAATTATCTATATCTATAGAATCAATAAATAAAAATGAATTGAAATTATTTACTGAAAAATGGAAATATTTTAAAATATCTGATTTATTTCGAATTAGTGGAACAAAAAGTATAGTTTATAGAGATCTGCAAAAATATGGCAAAGGTAATTTCCCATATATTACAACATCGTCGTTAAATAATGGTTGCCGTGGTTTTTTTGATTATTGGACTGAAAAGAAAAATGTTTTAACAATAGATAGCGCTTGTATTGGAATTTGCTTTTATCAAGGGCATAATTTTTCTGCCACTGATCATGTAGAAAAATTGACACCAAAATTTAATATGAATTGTTATAATGCTTTATTTTTGACAACTTTAATAAATTTAGAACAATATAGATATAATTATGGTCGTGGATTTGCACAAATTAGAATCAAAAATACAATAATAAAACTTCCAGTAAATTCAAAAGATGAGCCCGACTTTGAGTTTATGGAAAATTATATAAAATCATTACCTTTTAGTAAAAATTTAGAAAATTTTTGACTAATTTTAGTATATTTATATAGAAAATTATAAATATTACATATTTTTTTATAAAAAATAGGGATACTTATGAATGAGAGAAAAACAGAAAATATTATAAGGGAACATTTTAAAGATGACGAATGGTATAAAAATGAAGATATTATATTGGAAGAGCAGAAATCAGAAAATCCCCAAATAATAAAATTATTAAAAAATGCTTCTAAAAATGGCAATGCTGATGGTAGACCAGATTTTCTAATACAATTCAAAAATAACTCTAACTTTATAATTGTTATTGAATGTAAAGCTGATGTAAAATATCATAAAAGCGAAAAACAAGATAAATATAAAAAATTTGCGATTGACGGAGTAAAATTTTATTCTAGTTATTTATCGAAAGAATTTGACGTATTGGCAATAGCAATTTCAGGAACAAACAAAAATAATTTGCTAATCAATCACTTTTTGCAGCTGAAAGGGACACAAAGAATTGGTTCAATTTTTGCAAATCAATTATTAACTGCTAAAGATTATTTAAATGGATATATAAAGGATAATAGAAAATTTAGTCAAAATTTTTTAGAATTATTAACATATTCAAAAGAATTGAATGATAAATTACATTTTCTAAAAATACCTGAATCTCAACGGAGTCTTTTGATAGCTGGGAGTTTAATAGCATTAAAAGATAAAGCGTTTTATAATAGTTATAAAATCGAAAACAGTATAGATAGTTTAATAAATAGTTTTTTAGATAAAATTAAAACGCAGTTATCAAATGTAGATAATAAAAATATAGAAGATATAATAACAACATTTAGTTTTATAAAAACAAATACAATTTTAAGCAAAGATATAAAGATTTTTAAAGAAATAATAATGGATATAGATGAAAAAATAAATTCGTTTATAAAAAATTATCAATATTTTGATACATTAGGGCAATTTTATATAGAATTTTTGAGATATGCAAATAATGATAAAGGATTAGGAATAGTATTGACGCCGCCACATATAACGCAATTATTTTGCGAATTAGCAAATGTAAATAAAGAAAGCGTTATATTAGATAATTGTACTGGAACTGGAGGATTTTTGATATCGGCGATGCAAGGAATGGTAAAAGACGCAAGTGGAGACAGTGGAAAAGAAATACAAATAAAAAAAGAACAAATAATAGGGATAGAATTGCAGCATGATATATTTACATTATTATGCGCGAATATGTTTATACATGGCGACGGTAGGAGTAATTTATTTAAGGGTAGTTGTTTCGATGACAGAATAAAGGAAGCGGTTAAAAAATTTAAACCCAATGTAGGTTTTTTAAATCCGCCATATAAGAATAATAAAAATGATATAGATGAGTTAGAATTTGTTCTAAATAATTTATCAATGTTAGAAAAAGGAAGTTATGCAATAGCAATAATTCCAATGCAAAGTGCATTATGTAACAAAGGTAAGGTACTTGCTTTAAAGCAAAGACTATTAGAAGAACACACATTGGATGCAGTTTTATCAATGCCAAACGAATTATTTAAAAATTCTGATGTAGGGGTTAATACATGTATTATGATATTAAAAGCAAAGGAAAAACATCCATCGGGGTATAAAACATGGTTTGCGTATTGTAAAGATGATGGATTTACAAATAAAAAGACACAAGGTAGAGCGGATTATGATAAAAGATGGGAAGAAATAAAAGAAAAATGGGTAAACATTTTTAGAAATAGAGAAGAAATAATAGGGTTTAGCGTTAAACAAGAAATTAAAGCTAGCGACGAGTGGTGTATTGAAGCTTATATGAAAACGGATTATACTAAATTAAATAAAGAAAATTTCATAGCTAATTTATTAAAATATTCTGGGTTTTTATTTTTAAATAATTTGAAAGATGTAGTTTCAAAAGATAGCATAATTCAAAAAGATATAAAATTAAAAACAAATGAATGGAATTTTTTTAAAATTATTGATTTATTTGATATAGAAAAAGGTGGAGTAGATACGATTGGTAAAACATTAGAAGGAGGTATTCCATTAGTCAGTTCAACCGAATATAACAATGGAGTCACAAAATTTATTCAAAATAATAATAAATTGTTTACAAAACATAAAATAACAGTAGCATCAAATGGATCTGTTGGGGAAACTTTTTTTCAAAGCACAGATTTTTATGCTACAAGCGACACCAATATTTTGATTCCTAAGTATAATATCAATCAATATATAATATTTTTTATCATAACAATTATAAGAAATGAAAAATTCAAATTTGATTATGGAAGAAAATGGGGAAAAGCAAGGATGGAAAAAACAATAATAAAACTTCCAGTAAATTCAAAAGATGAGCCCGATTTTGAGTTTATGGAAAATTATATAAAATCATTGCCTTATAGTAAAAATTTAGAGTAAAATAATATTTTTGGAAAGATTTATTTAGAGAGAAATATATGCCAAAGAGATTAGATATAGAAAAAATTTTAGTTTTGGGTTCAGGTCCTATAGTCGTAGGGCAGGCTTGTGAATTTGATTATTCT
>JAIRLV010000056.1 GCA_031259185.1 Elusimicrobiota bacterium
TTTTTTTTTAAAATATTTATTTTTTATTTCAACAATATTTTTAAATTTATAATAAATATAATACTTTGAACAACAAAATCTTTTTAAATAAATAAATTGTTTTTTATTTTTAAGTAAAAAAATAAATATTTTTAGTATCAATAAAACAATCAAAACCAATATAAAAATTTTGGTAAAAATTAAATAATTTTTTTGATTTGTATAAAAATTTTGGTCTAATATTTTAAATATAAAAAGATTTTTTAGTATAAAAACTGAATTTACGAGGTTATAGACAAAAAATTTAAAATGCGATTGTAATAAATAAAAGGTTGAGATGATTATTCCAAATGAGAATGAAAATAAAATTTTTATAAAAAAGTTAGCAAATAAAATTATGATATTTTGGAGAAATAATTTTAAAATATAAAATTTATATATTATTTTATTTATTAATTTAACTTTTTGCTTTTTTAAATCTTTATTTTTAACATTTTTCATCACTTGTTTCAATATATCTATAAATTGCAAGCATTTCTACTTTTGGAATATTAAAAAACGTTAAAATAGTCAAATATTTTGCTCCAAATTTTTCTTGTCTTGCAATTTTTCCTTTAATATTTTTTAATTTTTCTAAGTTTGGCAAAACAAATGAAAAGAAATAAATTTTATCGTCTTTTATCTCATCATCGCACATAAAAACCATAGCTCTAGAATTTATATTCAAAATTTGTCCTCTATAAACAATATCTGTTCCATCGACAAAAACTTCAATATTATTGATATTATTATCATCATTCAATTCTAATGCTTCATTGCATTCTTTTTTTTCTTTTTGCACTTAAAATCTCCTTTTTTTATATTTATATAGAATAACTTTTGCTAATTTTAAAGTCTGCTTCAAGTCCTCTTTTAAAAGCCCTATTGAAAAGTATTCTATTTAAATTTTTTATTTCACAATATTTTTTATAAAAATAAGATATTATTGGCTCTAGAGCGATATTATTCCAAGATGATTCTTTGCAAAAATTTAATAATAAATCTTCTTCTAATATTTCAAAATTATAATTGTTGCCATTGTCATTTTTATTTTTTAATGCTTCTCTGCAAATATCTTTATAATCATATTTTTCAAAAAAAACAGATAAATCTTCATCAGAAAAATTAGAACTAATAACATTTTTAAAATTTTCTATGCTAATAAATCCGTTATCAATAAATAGAGTTTCTTTGTTTTCGTCTTTGTAATCGCTAAAAAAAATTTTTATATTATAAAAATCTATTTGTTTTTTCCAGAAATTTTCTAAAAATTCATTTTTAATATTTTTTGCAACTTTTATTCTATAATCAAATAAAATTTTATCCAACATTATATCAAACTTTAATGGAGAAATATTATTTTTTTCATCTTTTAAAATGTCAAAAATCTGAAAAAAATCTATGTCTTTTTCATCAAAAATTTCAAAAATCAAAGTTCCATTTTTTTCATAATCTGATAATTTACTTAATCCAATATAGCCTAAATCAATAAAATTTTTTTCAAAACTAATTTTTTTATCATTATTTTCAAAATTTTTAAATATTTTTTGTTTATAAAATAATTTTAGGTTATAAAAATCAAATTCGTATAAAAAAGATTTTTTTAGCTTTGCATCTTCATCTTTAAAATATTCTACAATTTCTAAATATAAATTTTTTATATTTTGGGAAAAAATTTGCGAAATATTTTCAATAACTTCAAAGCTACTTACTTCTTTATAACCTAAATTTAATCTGACTAATTCCGTCCATACATCTCTAACGCTAATCAGACTTAATATTCTATCATAATCTGTTTTTTTTAGCAAATTACTTTCTTTTGCATAGATAATTCCTAATTTATAACTATACATTGCCAATTTCTCCAAAGTGTCTTGAGCTTTAGTGCTATTTTACTCTATTTTTTTAAATTATTCAAATTATTTAAAAGTTTTATTAATAATTACATTTTATTATTTCAATATTATTAATTACATCTTTCAGTAAGTAATATTAGTTACCGTTTCTTTCAATTCTCTCGGGAATTTATTATTTATTATATCTTTTTATTGTTATTATATACATTTTATTTGGTTTTCTAAATAATAAATCTGTCATTTTTTCTTTATATTTCTCTAATTCTATTAATCCTAATTTATCCGCCTCTTCATACATCCCTTTTGTTATATATTTCTCAAATCCTACAAATATCCCAAAATCAGCTTTATATTTTGTTATGCTATCTTTGAACGCTCTTATTTGCCCGATATTAATATTTCCGCCTTTTACTTCTATGACTCCTAATAATTTTATATATTTTCCTTCATTGTGAAAATCATATGCTATCGGCGGTTTTTTTAGTTTTGTATCCTTGAAATATATATTCTACTATCCATTAGGAATAGTAATTATTGCATATGGCGAATTTATATTATTATTTTTTATATTATTATTTTCCAATTTGTAATTCCTTGATAAATCTACTAAATCTAAAATCGTTATTTTTCAAATATCGCATAGAGTATCTATTGCGACATGTCCTTTTTCCCAATATGAAATACAAGTATTTTCCATTTGTAACTTATATGCAACTTCTTTTTGCATAAATCTTTGCCTATTTCTAAAAAATGCAATTCTTTTACCAATTTCTTTTTTTATTTTTGTTTTATCAATTTTTTTTCTATTCATACCTTTGTTATCATGGTTTTATTAATTTGATATTTTATTTATTTTATTAAAAGCTTTTTTTCTCATATTTTTTATTTGTTTTTTAATTTTTTTGTTTCAAAATTTTCTAAAAAATGGTTTTTGTTATTACTTTTTTCCCTGTCTTTTGTTCTAAATCTAATCTTGCTTTTTTGGCTATCGCTCCACCTTTTTTACTCGTTTTTTTGTTTTCTATAAATCCTCTAGCTTGCTCGGTTTCGGCTATTTGTCTTGTTGACAATTCTGCTAGGGCTGTAAAAACTAATTCAGCGTCACTCTCTATGGTATCTTAAATTTTCAGTCTCTAATCCTTTTAAATTTTTATGTTGTTTTACTGTCAAATTACTCCATTCTTTGTGTATAATGTCAGTCAATATTGCAAATTTTTTGCCTTCTTTTATATCATTTTCTTTCCAATAATCAGTTAATTTATTCTTGATTTCTTGCCCCATCATTCTTTGTTGTATCCATTTTTTACTATATCCGTGCTTTTCCCAATTCTCTCTAGATCTATTTAATGATTTTTCTGGATCTCCTATTTCTTGTATTCTTTCATAGCCTACTTTTGAAAGCCACAATTTAACTGGTTCAGTTTTTGGACTAGGGATTGATTGGATGAATCTGAGTAATGTTTCTGTATCTGCTACATTTGTCATATAAAACTTTCCATCAGCAGTAGATTCCATTTTCAGTTGGTTACAATTTGTAACCAACTCACTCCCTTCTTTTTTAAGACGATGTTTTACAACTTTCCAATAATTTCTATTTTTGTTAATATCTTTTTGTTGAGTTAATATTCCAATAATATCCACTATTGAAAAATACCATTTTTCTTTTGTCTTATCATAGTGCCTACGAACTTTACAATTCTCAAATATTGTTAAGGCTTGGGCTATTGTCATTTATTTTATTCCTTTCTTGTCAAAATACATTTTTACTATAACCCCAAAAAATCTACTAATTTCTGGCATTTTACCCCCTTATTTTTTTATTTACCTGCTTTTTTCAGTGGTAGGTTTTTATATTTTAGATTTGTCTATGATTGTATGAGAGCCAATATTTCTAAAAATATATTCTTTATTTGTTATCTCAAAAGTCCAGCGATATTTTGTTATGATATATGCTTCCCAAATAGTCTTTTTTTCTCTCGTTTTATATTTATGAATATTTAATGATTTATGTAAAGGATTTTTTGTGAAAAGCTCTAATTTTTTATCAAAAACATTCTGTATTTCTTTTGGTAAATTTTTATAATTCTCTTTAAATCTTTCTGTGAATGTTAAGATTTTAACCATTTCACAGCCTCTTTTGTATTATCAAATTTTTTTATTTCCCCTTTTTTTATATCATTTTCTGCTTTGTTATCTTCAAATTCCCAATCAAATTGATTTTTAAATTCAGAATATTTTTCTTTTAAAAGTTTATTTATAAAAGTAGAGCGATTGATGTTATTTCTTTCCATATCAATCCAAGCTAAAATATTTGTGTCAAGAGTTAAACTAACTTGTAATTTATTCATATTATTCATTTTTTTCTCCTATATAAATATATTATAATAATATAATAACATAATGATATAAAAAATACAACTTATTTTTGTTTTTTTTTGTGTTCTAAATTC
>JAIRLV010000243.1 GCA_031259185.1 Elusimicrobiota bacterium
GACTAGGGATAATTTAATTAATTTGTGACGTTAAGCTTATTGACATTAGGGGTATCAGCTCTTTTCTTGGGCTTATTTTTTAACCAAGTCCAGATGCATACGCTTGCGACAACTATTAGTCCACCAGCAAAGCCAAACCTCCCAGGCTCTTCCCCTATGACTAGGAAAGTTATTATTGGGGTTAAAATTGGCTCAAGCATTGTGATCATGAGTAGCTCTAAGGCGCTGACATAGGGAATAGCTAGGGTATAGAGGAAGTGGATTTGCTCAAAAAAAACTATACCAATTATGAGCCACTCTTTTACTTTTTTGCTCATTAAAAAGTATACCACCAAAAAGCTAAGGTATAGCATGACTATATAAAGTTGCACCAGTAAAACTTGTAGGTGAATCGTGTTAATTTAGTTTACCATGAGAAATAGTGGCACTAAATATGACTATCATTTTTTTGTTAATTTAAGTCATAAAATAAAACATTTTTTTTAGCTTTTAATAGCATAATTTTGTTATAAAAACATAATATAAACAATCGCAACTATTATTTTATGTTAAATTTATGCTAACTTATATAAAAATTGTTTGAAATAATGTTTATTGAATATTTGTTAATTTTTTAAACCCAAAGGTTTTTTATGTGTTTATATTACTTTTCTATTTCTAAATACTATATATAGAATATTATTTTATCTTTTTGAATTTTTTATTGTTTTTTAGTAGTCAATATTTGCAGTGAAAACTTCATTCCATTAAGTTAGATCGCTAGTATTATTGTGTTTCAATACAAAAATATATCTAAGATTTTTATTAACAAAAAATATTGTTAAAAATAGACAAACAATATTTCTCTGAAATATATTAAAAATGTAGGAGATGTTTTTGATTAATAGGTAGGTGGTGAGAGGTAGAAAATTAAGCTGGGAAAGATTATTGAAGAATTAAATGTAATAATGAAATTATTTTTGCGAGCGAACTTCTTTTAAGGAGGTAGGAATTTCAAGTCTTTAAATTAAGATATAATTTTAAGGAATTTAAAAATTATTCAAAATAATTTTTTAAAAAAATCGGTTTAAACTATTTTATATTGATTAATAAATATTAAATTTAATATTTATAATAAAAATTCAAAGTATCATTTTGTTACATACAGCAACACTTTATCGCAGAATCAACTGTCCTTGTTACATAGTCTAGAAGATGTTTTCCTTTTCTAGTTTTAATGTTTGGAGAATTATTGCTCATTGATATTATTATATCTTCTCGCAAATATCCCTCTTTTATCATTCTGCATGCTACAGCAAAATCGCCCCTACTAAGATCAACTTCATTGTGATAACGTTTTGTATTTACTAACCATGATTCAAAATATATTAAAAACGCTGTTGAAGGTTCTTTTTTTAGTTTATTATCATTTTTAGGAAAAATTTTTCCTAAAGATATTTTTGGTTTTTTCTCTTTTTCCTTTATAGCCCATTCTCTAATTTTTACATGTTTTATAGCATGATTACCACTATATTCATGACATATTACATATGGATAAATATTATTCAATTGGTGTTCTTTTTTTCTGTTAGTAAAACCAGCTAATCTTCCAAAATGACTACTTGCTGCACATGCCGGATCCCCATTAAATTCTTTAGCTAACAAAGATGCAATACATTTTATATAATTTCCTGCTAAAGGTTCATTACCTAGTGAAACCCATGTTTGATAATTTTTTGGACTTGTTTCTACAACACAGGCAGGATTAACACCTCTATTGTTCATTGATATTAGATTTTCTTTGTTAATATCATCTATTAATACTAGAGCTCTCTCTTCGTCAGGATCCGGTTTGATGTATATATCACTTCCTAATAAATTCTTATATTTTAACCATGGTGTTGATTTTATAATGTCATCTAAATTTTTTTTCCTAAAAATTATCATCTGTTCAATTTGACGGTTATAGACACCGATTTGATAATTATCAGCTCCCATTGCATTTATTTGATTTATAACGGATTCTAATGTTTTATCTATCATCGAAATATCACCACAAATTAAAAAAAATTTATTACTCTAAATCCATTTAGCATTCAATCATCATTGATATTTTTTTCCCTTTTATTCAAGTTACTATAAGCATTTTCAAACCTCCAACTTTTATCACCGCTCATATTAAGTAATATTGAATGATGAATAATACGATCTATAGCTGCTTTGGCTATCTGGGTATCTGATATGAAATTTTTCCATTCATCAAAGTGATAATTTGACGTATAAATTGTACTTGCTTTCTCATACCTTTCTGAAATAATTTTAAATAAGTGTTTTGATGCTTCATCATCATATTTGTCAAAACCTATCTCATCTATAATTAAAAGATTAACTTTAGAAAGCCTTTTTACATAATCTCGAAGATTTTTTTCTTTCTTTGCTTCACGCATTTCGTCAATCATGTTATAAGTTTTTTTAAAAATTACACTATATCCTTTTCTAACTGCATCATTACCAATGCTTGCAACTAAGTGTGTTTTACCTCTACCAGAATTTCCTAAAGCTATTATATCCAATTTTTTATCTATGAATTTACAAGTCCTTAATTCAATAGTTTCATTTATATCAAGATGTGGAAAAAATTCTTTCGATAATTTGAATGTTTCAAATGTTTTGTCAAGAGGCAATCCTGAGAGTTTTAATCTACGATCTAAACTTCTGGCCTTCGTATCTATGCATTGCTCTTTCATTATTAACATTAAATTTTCTTCAAATGGTAATTGTGGGTCAATTATATTATTATAATCTGTAAATCTTGGCAAACGAAGATACTTTGCCATTTCTTCTATAGTGCTAAATTTTATTTCTTTTGGATTATTCATTTTGGTCCTTTTCATTGTTATTGTTTGGAATAAGGCTGTTGTATTGAGAAAGATCTTCATTTGAATCATTTGAATCATTTAGATCTTTAACTATCATATTAGTTTTTTTAAATTTAATAAAATCATCAACATCATCTAGAGTCGGGTTATCTTTAGAGTTTGCGTATGATACTGCCGATAATGTAAGTTCAACACCATATGCCTTTAACCTTTGATACAATAGCATTATTTTTTCACCTATATTTTCCTCCTTGCATTTTTCTCTGAATATTTTTATTTCATTATAAGTCTCACCAAATAACAATGGTGCTGCATTATTCCATGCACGTATTTTTGATTCAAGTGCATTTAAATAATGTTCTATCACATAAGTTACTTGATATTTGTCTACAATCCTATCGTGTTTTGTGATAATATTTCCTCCATACCATACTTCTATATAGTATGGATATACCCGTAGTGTAATAGTTTTTTTAACTAGCCATTCAGGAACAGAATATTTATTTGTTTCAAATTGAAATAATTGTTTTGAATCAACTACAGCGGTTTTAGTAATATATTTATCATATGACTTTATCGGTAAATTCTTAAGATATGGTTTTTCTATCATAAAGTTTTCATTGACTGAATTTTTCCTATTTTTTATCTTATGAGTAGCATTATATTCAGTAGTCCTTGATAATATAATGTCTTGAACTTCAGAAATTTTATTTACTGCTGGAATTTTTGGTAAAATTCTCTTTGCTACAGTTTTACATAGGTTTTCAACTGATCCTTTTTCATTTCCCTTACCAGAGTTCATGAATAAAGGAGTAAAACCATAATGACTAGAAAATAATTGAAATTTTTCTTGCATTATTGCTCTACTTCCGGAATATTTAAAAACGGCATTTTTCGTATTATCAAAAAATATTTTTTCCGGTACTCCTCCAAAACTTTCAAAAGCAGA
Source organism: Elusimicrobiota bacterium (assembly GCA_031259185.1). Taxonomy (GTDB): domain Bacteria; phylum RUG730; class RUG730; order RUG730; family RUG730; genus JAIRLV01. Next base: position 3,808 of record JAIRLV010000243.1, read on the forward strand.
TACTAAACCAGCTATAAAATTTTCATCTTTCTGACTTGGCATTATGCTGGCATAAATTCTATAGCTATATGCTAGAACTACGCTCAATACATCCAATTTTAATAGTTCACCAGCTACGTTTACTTTAACTTCTACCCAATCTGCCTGGGCTGCTTCTCCAGGATTAAAATGCAGTGGCAAATAAGTTTCAGTTTTAGTGTTTAAATTAAGAATTTGGACATACCTTCTAAAAGTAGATTCACCCATATTTAATTCAAGACTGCAGTTTCTATAAATTTCCCTGCAAG
>JAIRLV010000012.1 GCA_031259185.1 Elusimicrobiota bacterium
ATTAATAATGACAAAAAACATAAGATTAATAGCAGACTTTACGAAAAACTTAAAATTGAATATTCAAATATTAATAGTGAAAAATTTAAAGGAGAAAATAATTATTTTTATGATAAACATTATTTTGGAAAGAAAAATCATAAAAGTAAACCAGTTTATTGTTATGAGTTAGATATGGAGTTTGAATCAGCAAGACAAGCAGCATTATTTCTTGGTAAGAATGGAACTTCATCAGGGCCAAGTATTCTTATTTGTGCCAAAGGTGAATTAAAAAATAAAAGAAAGTTAAATACTTGTTTTAAACATCCCGAAAATAACAAAGGATTACATTGGTGTTTGTTAGAGGATAAAGAGAATTTTCTCTTAAAGAAAGATTTTTTCGATAATTATAATACTTTAAAAGAAAGAAGTAAAAGAATTAGTGAATCAAAAAAAAATAAATGCTCTGGAGAAAATAATTCAATGTATGGAAAAAAACATACAGAAGAAACAAAAGAAAAAATACGCCAAAAACAACTAGAAAGAAATAATAAATAATACATTAAAAATATATAGATTAATTTTTTCTGCTATTTAATTCTCTGCCTAATATTTTTCTTTCTTCTATATCATTGCTTTGTCTTATTTTATTTTTTAATTCTTGAATGGACAATTTATCTACATCATTCTCTTTGTAGAATGATTTATTTTTAATTGTTCTTATTTGTTCTTGCTCTTTTGAATTTTTTTTGAATGTTTTTTTATTTCTATCAGTAACTGCTTTGTATACTGAATTTCTTATAAAAAGATCGTTATATTCTTTAACAAGATATTGAATAGCAAATTTTTCTATATTATCAGTATTCAAAGCTGCAGGAAGTAGTTTTATTTGCATATATTTTTTATCAACAGGAATTTTGCCAATAAATCTTTCTTCACCTTCTTTATGTTTAGAATAATATTCATATTCTTTGGCCCAATGTTCTATTGATTTAAATTTTTCTTGTATTTTTTCATCATAATTAAATTCACTTTTATAGCGGGAGAATGTATTTTTATTATTATTAAATACGTTTATAAATGTATTCATATTTTTTATAAAATTAGAATGTTTGTTTATTGCTATATATAGATTTTTAACAACTGGATATTTTTCAATTGTATTATGTTCTTCAAAATAATTATTTAATTCAGTAATATTTTTAAAAATAATATTGTATGATGATAAGGGAAATTCAGCAATTGGTACTTTTTTTGCTCCTCTAACTCCAGATAAAATCCTGTCAGTAAATAATATAAATTCAGCAATCATTTTTTTATCAGATAATTCATTTATTAAATGATAACTATCTTTAATTTCCGTTTTCCCAAATTGTTTGATAGGGTTACTACCTGGCCTTACTACAGATATTTCTTTTGTAAAAATAGGTTTATCATCTTTAAATTTTGTTCTCAAAGAAGTTTGATATTTATTCCCGCTAAGAAAACCAGAGTTTAAAATTCCTTTTAGCCCTGCAGCATCAGTAAAGTGTGATGTATAATTTTGTCTTTCATCTAATTCAAGTAGGACAACAGTGTCATTAAATTTCATATTATTTAACTTTTGAATTAATACTACTTGTAAAGATAATATAAAGAAAGATATATATGGCATATCTTTTTTATAATTAATTATCTTAATTACACTGGTGAGATATAATCATTAAGGTCAGGTATAGAATACAAAGTTCCATAATATTGAATCAGTGTAAAGATAATTATGTCTTAGGACAAGGAGAAGTGAAATGGCTTATAGCGCAGGAAATCTGACAGAAAGTGAAGTAAGAGGCGAGCCCGCTTTTCAGGCGATTATGAATGAATTCACAAATGAATTTGTTGCTGAATTACATAAAAACGCAGTTGAAAGCTTGGGCGTGGGAGTTGCGGGTCAATGGGGTGGTATTGGCGTATCGGAAGATGCTATTCAAATTATGACTGGACAAAAGAAGAGCGGCGATACACTTTATGGTGTACAACGTAGGCTTGATGATGGAACCCTTGCTGATGGTAAGGTTAAACCAAAGAATCAGCCTTTACCTCCAGCAGAAGATTGGCTTGGTGGTAATAGACCGGCTTTTGATGCTGATGCTTGGGTAGCGTCAGGCAAACGTTAAGCGGAGCATTCCGAAGCGAAGTAGTATTGTAAAAAGTACAAAAAAAAGGCGCCAAATGGCGCCTTTTTAGTTTTATGGACTTAAAGTCCGTTGCTTCAAAATTGAGTAGTAAAGACTACTCAAAAATATGGAAACACTTGGCATGTACACGCCAAAAGTGAGAGCTAAGGATATGCTAAATAATAATTATTATTAAGAACTTTTGACGGATGTCTTTGAATATGTTCTATAATTCTTCTTGTTTCATCATATATATTACAAGATACTAAACGGTGTCTATGATGCGGCGGTTTATCAAATATTGATTGTTTTATTATTCTTACTTTAAAAGAATCAATTAATCCCTTCTTAATTGATGTTCTTATATAATCACAATTTGATCCACTGATATGTTGTTTCATTCTTCTATAAAAATTTGTAGTAAATCCAACATATGTATAGCCTTTTTTACTGACTATTTCATAAACACATTCAATTTCTTGAATTGGCATTTTTTGCTTAAACATTTTTAAATCAAATTCATGTTCAAAAGATAAAGCATTAACATTTTCTTCCATTATGTTGCTTCCTTGATTTAATTTGAGATTTTATTTCTATATAATTCATATAATCTATCAAGTTTTTGTTCATCAGAAAGATTATTAAAATTATATAAAGAATTAATATTTTCATTAATTTCTGTTAATTTTGTTTCGGTTGGATTATTATAATAATCTTCTCCAAGAGTTGCAATTCTCTGCTTGTTTTCTTCTGAAATGTCTGGTATTGGAAAACATTTAAAAACTTCTGGAGATAAACTGAACATTCCTTTTGTTATAGGAGTAAATTCTCTATGCCATATATCCATTACATTACTTACAAAAATAGCATATTCAAAAAATGTTCCATCTGAATATATAATAACTTCTTCGGTGTGTTGTGTTTGATGAAGATGTATTGGAATTCTTTTTTTATAACCAAATTTTCTATGTAAAAGAATATCATTTATTTTGCATAGATGCGGATGTTGACTTGTAGCAGAACTTCTTTTAAAATCATGTTTAAACCCAATTGATCTTTTTATTTTTTTTAATTCATATTTTTTAAATGTTGGTCTAATTTGTACATTAGATTCTTTTGCGAACCCTATAACAACAACAAATACCTGTGCTTCTTTAGAAGATTCATTGCTCCATTTAAATGGAGGTTCATTAAATATAATCTTTGAATTCATTTGTTTCCAAAGTATTGATGCTGAAGTTGGCTGAATAATTCCATGAGTTGCTACAAAAGCACATTTACATTTATCATTTACTTCTTTTATATAATTATCTGCTTTTTTAAACCATGCGGTAGCATAATCAAGCCTTTTATAATTTATAAAAAGAGAGTGCATGTCTTCAATTTGAGATTTTGACATTCTTACTCTACCAGCAACACTTACAAATGGAGGATTTCCATAAATATATGATAAATGTTTATTTGATGGATATTGACTCCAGTCTAATCTTAAAGCATTGTCGTTAATAATTCGTGCTGTCTTTTTAGGCCATGTATTAGTCATTTGATGATAACTTATTTTTAAAGCAAATCTTGCAAGTTGACTCCCTACATAACTTAATTCAAATCCATAAAACTGCGAAAGTTCTATTTTTTCTTCATCCTTTGTTATTCTGATAATTCTTTTTTCTATATCTTTTATTTCTTCAAAAGTTGTAAAAAGAAAATTCCCACTTCCACATGCTGGATCAAGAAAATAAGTTTCACTTAATTCTTTATGAAAATTACGAAGTTCATCTACATTTTGAGATTTACTTCTTTCATAGAATTCATCCAAAAATAAAGGATCAATCACTTTATGAATATTTTCAATTGAAGTAAAATGAGCACCTTGAGAGTGCCTTTCTTCTTCTGGCATAAGACCTTGGAATATACTTCCAATTATCTGTGGACGAATAGTTCTCCATTCGTATTTACATAACATATCAAATGTTTTTTTAGTTTTATTATTGAATTCCAATATTTGTATTGGTTCAGCAAATAAATCATCGTAAGGATATGATTTAAAGTAAGTTCTATCGTTTCCAACTCTCTTAATCATTTCAAAACAATCATTTATTTTTAACCCAAGTCCTTTTCCACTTGGATCACTACTATATATAAGATTAACGAAAGAATCTCTTTCTTGAAGAATATTACAATCTTCCCAATATAATATAGCTATACTTCTAAAAGTAAAATTAATAGCATCATTTTTAGGATATCCACTTTCTATAATAGAATTAAAAAAGTTTGTTATAATAGCAGAAGCGTTTGTAGTAAGTTCAAATTGTTTGCTTTTATCTTGTTCATATGCTTCTATTGCTCCATTATAAAATCCTTCTTCTCTTATAAATTCGAAATAATGTAAATAATCTTTTATGTCAGTAATATGAAATTCTGCAATTAATTTTTCTTCCTGATAAATACGCCATATTTCAAAGTTTGAAATTATGACATAGCGTGGTTTGTTTTCCTCTTCAATGTTAGAATAATAGTTCATAGTTTGAAAATAAGCGT
>JAIRLV010000017.1 GCA_031259185.1 Elusimicrobiota bacterium
AGGATATCAAAATGTCAAAAATAACAAAAAATATATCTATAATAACATTAATAAGTTTTTTTATGACTGGATTAAATAATTTTTCATATGCAAATTTCATACCAAACACAAATGTTGAAACTCTAAATATTCCAATAAAATATGGTAAAATAACAGAAAATTTTGAAGGAGATAGTTATGAAAAAATATATTTAATACAAGATTTACATTGCAATACAGAAGTTCAAAAAAATATATTTAAAATTTTGGATGAAATAAAAAAAGCGCACAAAAATGATTTTAATATAATAGGACTAGAAGGGACGCCAGTATCAGAAGTAAAAACAGATATAATAAGCAAAATAAAAAATAAAAAAATAAAAGAAAATATTATTAGATATTATGTCAAAGAAGGAATGATAAACGCCGCAGAATTATATAGTATTGTGAATCCTAAAAAAATAAAATTAATCGGGATAGAAAAAAAAAATTTATACTTAGAAAATTTTGATAAATTATACAAATCTTTATTGTTTGAATACGAAATAGAAGAAATATTGTTTAAATTAGAAAAAAATTACGAAAGAACGAAAAAATATTTTTTTACGAAAGAAATTGAAAAACTAGAAACGATTAAAAAGAAATATGAAAGTGGAAAATTGAATTTTGAAGATTATATAGAGCATTTAAAAGATGAGGCCAAAAATAAAAAAATAAGTTTTGAATATGAATTTAAGAATTTAGAAAAAATTTTAGCTATAAGGAAAAAGAGAGAAGAAATTGAAAAGGAAGGGTACATTATAGAAAAAAAAGCAAAAATAATGTTAGAAAAGCTAGGAGGTTATTTAGAAAAAAAAGAAATTGAAAAGTTAAAATTTTATAAAAATGAAGAATATTATTTCTATTTAGACAAAATATTAAAGCAAAATAAAATAGATATAAACCAAAATTATAAAGAAATTGTCGAATATATAAAATATTTGAAAGAAATAAAAAGTTTAGATGAATTAATGTTGATTGAAGAAAAAAATATTTTGGAACTTAAATTATATGAATATTTTATAAAAGAAAGAGGAGACGGATATAAATTTTTTTATAACTATAATAATATAAAAATTTTAAGAAAATATTTAAGAAATGAATTGAGTATAAAAGGAGTGGAATATTATCAGAATAATGAAAAAATTTTAGAAGAATTGAAAGAATTTAGCGAAAAATTATTAGGGAAAAACTATTTTGAAATAAAAGATGAAATTATAAAAAAAGCTGAAATGAATATGAAACAATTTTATACTGCGGCAGAAAAAAGAAATGAAATAATGATTAACAATTTGTTGAGCGAAGGATTTGGAAAAAGTAAAATAATGGCTATTATATTAGGCGGATATCATAGCGAAGGAGTTAAAAACTATTTAAGAAGTAAGGGAATTAGTTATGAAGAGATAATCCCAGAAATGAAAATAATAGCGAAAAAAAACAAATATAAAGAAAGATTATTAGAACAGGCTAAAATTTTTAATAGATATGATAATATTATTGATTTAGAAAAAGTCAAAAATGATAAATTACAATTAATCAGTATATTTGCAAATGAAAATTTATTTTCAGGAAAAATTGATATAGAGCAATATTTATTAAATAATAAAATTTTGGATGCTAATGCAACTATAAAACTAATAAATGAAAAGATGCAGTTGCCTATAGAAGAAATTACGGAATTAGATACATTTAATTTAACTATACAAATAGCTATAAATTATGAAGAAATTGTAAAAAATATAAATTTTATAAGAAATTTTAAAAAAACAAAATTAGGAGAGAAAATATTTGGAGTATTGGAAGCAGTACATATTAAACCAAAAACAATAAAAGAAGATTCAACAAAAAAGTCGGATGAAAACAAAATTTTAGGAAGACAAGATTTGTCAGATTTTGAAAAAGAAATATTATCAAAAGCTATAGAATTTGAAAACAATACGGAAATTTTGTTAAAAAATGAACAAAGTATAGAAACTAAACAATGGAATATTTATTCTGCTGTTTCTCTTATAGGTGGGGTTGCGATATTAAATTTAGCCGATATATTAGAAACTTCTGGAAACGTAAATAAAAATAGCGAACTGATGTTGAGCGAGGCATTAAAAGGAAGTCGACCAATACCTAAAAATATAAAAAGTAAAGCTGAAAAAAGATTAATTAAAGAATATGAAGGGATTACAAGCGAGATTTCAAAAATAAAAAAATATAATAAATTAGTAATAATAAGAAAATTGCAAAATAGTGAAAAGTATTGCTCATTTTTAAGACTAGATTTTGGTGGCGTAGAATTAGTGTTTTATTCAAAAAAAGATGTGGAATTTTGTGAAAAACTTGGCGAAGAAGAACGACAGGAATATTTTAATTTTTTAAAAATCTGGGAAACTTCATTAGCTAAAAATGAAAATCATAAACTTTATAAAAAAATACCTAAAAATTTAAAAAAAATTCAAAATCAGATGAATAAGATAGAAAATAATTTTGGAAAACATGTTGAATATATTCCTATAAAAAAAGAAGTATACTCAAAAAACACAGAAATAGAACAAAATATTACTTTAACTTTACAAACCGCTAGGAAATATTGGATAAATAAATTATTAAGCGATGAAGAAAAAATTTATCTACAAGTACAAGAAAATCAAACAGAATATGAAGTGGGAAATAATCAAAAAAACAATAAAAAACTTGATGAAAAAAAAATGT
>JAIRLV010000171.1 GCA_031259185.1 Elusimicrobiota bacterium
TATAATTAAAGAGATGAGATTTTTAATGAATATAAGGAATATTTTTATTTTTTTAGTTTTGTTGTTTCTAATTCCAATAAATTTATATGCAACAACAGACGAATAGTGAGATTTAAAAAAAAATATCTAAAATTAAAAAATTAAATCTTAAAATATATAGGAGATTTTATGATTATGGAAAATATTTTATTATATTCAAAATCACATGAATGGATAAAAAAAGATAAGACAAAAAATGTCTACATAATTGGAATTAGTGAATATGCTACTAGAGAACTCGGAGATATTGTATATGTGGAATTACCGGTTGTTGGAGATCAAATTAATCTTGATAAAAGTTTTGGTGTGGTTGAATCTGTCAAATCTGTTTCAGATTTAATTGCACCAGTATCTGGGAAAATTTTGGAAATTAATTCTGAATTAGAAAATTATCCAGAATTAGTCAATCAAGACCCCTTAAACGAGGGATGGATGATAAAAGTTGAAATTAACGATCCAAAAGAATTAGAAAAATTACTGAATGAAACTGATTATAAAAAATTTATAGAGGAAGAAAAATAAAAAATGGATTATATTTCACATACAAAAAAAGATATTGAAAAAATAAAAAATTTTTTGGATATAGATAAAATAGAAGATTTATTAAAAGATATTCCTAAAGATCTTATTTTGAATGAATATAAGTTTTTGAATTTAGCTAGAGGCAAATCAGAATTTGAAATTATAAAATTAGCAGATGAAATTCAAACAATGAATAATATTGATAACAAATTTACTTATTTAGGTGCAGGAATTTATAATCATTTTATACCTAGTGTTGTAGATGCTTTAGCTTCTAGAGTCGAATTTTTGACAGCATACACTCCATATCAAGCCGAAATTTCACAAGGGACGCTTCAATGGATTTTTGAATATCAAAGCAGCATTGCTAATTTGACTGGGATGGAAATTGTAAATGCTTCTCTTTACGATGCGGCAAATAGTCTTTTTGAAGCAGTAAAAATTGCGATAAAAATAGGAGAAAAAAATAGAAATGTTAATAAAAAAAATATATTAATTTCGAAATATATCAATCCAGAATATTTGAAAGTTTTGAAAACTAGTTTTAAATTAAATGATACTATCAATAGATATGAAAAATCCATAAATATTATTTTTTTTGAAAATTTTGATGATTTATCTAAAAAAATTGATGAAAAAGCAGCATGTGTTATAATCAGTAATCCAAATTTTTTAGGGCAAGTAGAAAATATAGAAGAAATGACTAATTTAGCTCATCAACATAATGCTCTATCAATTTTAAATATTTATCCAATAAGTTTGGGAATTTTGAAAAAACCCGGTGAAATGGATGTGGATATTGTGACTGGAGAAGGACAAAGTCTAGGAATGCCAATGTGTATCGGCGGAGCAACTTTTGGGATATTTGCTACAAAAAAAGAATTTATTAGGCTTATTCCAGGAAGAATTGTTGGAAAAACTACTGACAAAAATGGAAAAGAAGGTTTTGTTTTGACTATGCAAGCTAGAGAACAACATATTAGACGAGAAAAAGCATTTAGTAATATTTGTTCTAATCATGCTAATTATGCGTTGAGAGCTTTGATTTATTTGTCAGCTCTCGGCGATAAAGGACTAGAAACTGTTGCAATTTTGTCAATGCAAAATGCTTATTATTTTGCAGAAAAATTATTAAATATTACAAAAAGTGGCAAAAAAGTGTTTAATATAGTTTTTGAAAAAAATTATATTAATGAATTTGTTTTGGAATATAATTTTGAAAATTTTGAAGAATTTGATAAAAAACTAAAAGAAAATGATATAGTTTTGGGTTTAAAATTAAATATTTTTGAAGAATTTTTTAAAGAAAAATATATCAAACATTGGCTAGTTTGCGCTACAGAATTGAATACAAAAGAAAATATAGATGAAACTATCAAAAAAATTCAAAATTTGATTTAAAAATGATTTAAAAAGTTTAAAAAGTTTAAAAAGTTTAAATTTAAATTTTATAAAAAGTTGGATAAAATTATTATATTTTTTCAGCCACTCTCATTATTGCGCTTCTAGCTCTATAATTTTTTTGAATTTCACTTTCAGTCGGATAAACAGGTTTTTTTGTAATTATTTTTAGTTCTTTCATTTTTTTACATTGACAAATTGGTATATTTTTAGGACAAATGCACTCACTAGCTGCTTCTTGAAATAATTTTTTAGCTATTCTATCTTCTAGCGAATGAAAACTAATAACAACCAAGCTACCTCCTTTTTTCAAAAATTTTATTGCTTTTTTTATGCCAATTTCAAATGTTTTCAATTCATTGTTTACTTCAATCCTAATAGCTTGAAAAATGCGTGTTGCAGGATGCTTTTTTTCTTTTGATGTGACCTTATTTAAAACTAAATCAGCTAATTCTTTTGTAGTTAAAATTTCTTTTTTTTCACGATATTCGCAAATAGCTTTTGCTATTCTTGCTGAAAATCTTTCCTCGCCATATTTGTAAAAAATGTTTTTTAAATCTTCAAAGCTATAGTTATTTACAATGTCTTTTGCCGTAATAACCTGTTTTTTAGAAAATCGCATATCCAATAAGCCGTCATTTTTAAAACTAAATCCTCTTTCGGCTTCATCTAGCTGCATAGAAGAAACACCTAAATCAAACAAAATTCCGCTAATTTTCCCTTCAAATGATTTTGGAATATATTTGTCCATTTCAGAATAACTAGTATTAAAAATTTCCAAATTGTCATTTTTGATTTCACTCTTAAAATTTTTTATTCCAGATTCAAAACTTTTTTCATCTTTTTCAAAAGCGAATATTTTATCATTATTCTCTATTATTT
>JAIRLV010000194.1 GCA_031259185.1 Elusimicrobiota bacterium
CAGGTAACATAAAAATTTTTGATTATTTTTTTAATATATTTTTTGCCTAAATTTTATATATTTTTATAGAATTTTTTCTTTGTTAACTTTAGTATTTCCTAGGTAAATTATTATAAAAAATTTAAAACTTTTATGCATATATGCATAAAAATTAAATTAATATATTTTGATATTATATATTCTTGAAGTTTAGTTGTCAACTAATCTAAAAAAATATATTGAAAAATAAAAACATCTATTTTTAAAGTTATCATAAAGCTATTTTTTGATTATACTCTATGCTTTATTAAAGCTAATTTATAAATTATTTGTAAATATTAATAAAGAATTAAAAATAATAAATATATGATATAATATTAAGAAAAGTATAAAAAATGCTGATTAATAGCTGATTAATATAAGTTTATTAAAAGGATTTATCAATGAATAAATAGAAACTATAAAATAGAATCTAGTTATGAATTTTTTTGTCTTTTATATTAGTTCACTAAACTCTATGGAATTTTACATAGTTTTTTTTTTAAAAATTAATTTATGCTGAATCTAAAAAATATTTTTTCAAAAAAGTTTTATCTTTAGATTTTCTACAACTTTGATATGTTAAAGTATCAATATTTTCGATTTATTTTATAGAGGGGAAAATATGTAAATTCTATGCCGCTCTTCTAAATGGGTATAACCTATTTTATTACGAAGTGAGATAAAAATGAACTGGTTCATTTTTCCGAGTGAGTGAGTAAAATCTTTCGCAGATTTTACATCATTTAGCGCGTCACGCTTTCTTGCGGCAACAAAAAACAGAAAAAAGCGAAAAAATTAGTAATTAAATAAAAATGGATGAGGCGAAAGACGGATAAAGCCAACTAGAATATTAAATCAGTTTTTCGCTTTTTTCTGTTTTTTGTTGTGATTGCCCACTAACTCAATTATAAAAAGGTGGTACGCTTTTGAAACGACAAAGGTCGTTTGCCTAATGGCAATAGAGACGGTTTTTACCGCTGACTAAAAACCGTCTTAAAACTGTTCCCGAAAAAATGGAAATAACTGACAACTGAATCATATAGGATGTAGAAAAAGATGATATAAATATTATAGGAATAAGTGGTTTTGTTATACTTTATTTTTCTTTTGATGTAAACCCCAGTAAAAGTGCGTTAATGCAATAGCAGTATCGACGGATAATCGGGCTTCAATTACGCTTGGTTCCTTAAACCTTATTGCGTCCTTACCGTGCCCAGTGCCTTTTGCGTTGCGTAATTGGGCTAAACCGACTGTGACACCAGAAAGACCACCAATGACTTGTGTAATGGACTGGTGCTCTGATTTTAATTCTAGTTTTTCTTTTACTTTTTTTAATAACTCAGATATTTCTAATTTGTCTAAATCATTAACCCCGAAATCACCTAAAATTGTTTTGAGACAGGATTCAACAAGTTCTTTGGCTTTCCCTATTGCATCAGCAGGATGTTTTTCCAGTGCTTCTAACATTTGGGCTATCTGTCGCTCCAGATAATCGCTATCGAATGCTTGTTTAATAGAATTAGCTTGTTGCTTTATGTTAACTGCCGAATCACTAGTAATAGAAAAAATAGGATCATACTTTATTACATTAATTTTTTGGAAATCATCAGGTATTGCACTGCCACCTGAATCAGAAAGAAAGTTGGTACATTGTCTTAATGTGTCTGCGTAGCTGTCGTTTAGTTTTATAATAATATCTTCGTTCTTTAAATATGACGCCAACTTATATATATATTCTGTCAAACAAATGAGTTCCCGGCTCTCATATGCGTTAAAGTGCTTGTTTCCTTTAGCTTTTGTATTCATAAAATCAAACAGTACGTTTAGGGTTTGGTGAAAATAAGCAAATAATTTTTTATAATCATCTGAGTATTCCGAGTATAGTTCCAAATATGTACCGTCTATATCCACTGGAATTTTTTGGGAAGTTGTGCCATATAATATATTAGCCAACAAGTCTGATTTTCTATAGAGTAGACCAGATGTAAAATCCTTAAGTATGAGGCTTTCTTTTTTTGTCTTGATGTCATGAATCATATTTTGGTTTATCCTTTTATAGTTTTTTGATAATTTACGCTCAACCACCTTTGCAAACTCTCATCTTATTGCGATTTTAGTATTGAGCTGACTTTTACAATAATTCGTAAATTATAAAAAGTGGTGCGAGAGGTGGGAGTTGAACCCACACGCCAAAGGCGCTAGATCCTAAGTCTAGTGCGTCTGCCAGTTCCGCCACTCTCGCAAAAGACTATAGCCTTTTTTTATTTAACAAAAAGTTCAAATTAAAAAAACTAAAAAAATATCCTAGATAAAAAGTTCGCTTTTAACTTATTACCAAAAAATTGTTATGATATGCATTAGTTATATAGCCAATAACTTTATCTTTGCAAGTTCTACAAAGCTTTTATTATCTGAATAATTTTCAATTACCTGTCTATAAATCAATTTTGCTTCTTTGTCATCTCCATTTTTTTCATATGCAGAAGCTATCAAAAATAATGTTTCCAGCATTTCTAATGTATTAGTGGCTTTTGCAAATGCCATTTTTGCATAAAAAATTGCGCCTAAATAGTCAGCCATCATAATTTTTTCATTATAAAAAGAGATTAAATCTTTATAATTTATTCTTAAAAAATTTTTAAAGCTATCTTGTTTTTGTTCTGGGTTGATTAATGTTGTATCTATGGTTTCTGGAAAAGCAAAATGTAATTCAAAAAATAAAATTAAAAAAACTAATATTTTTTTAAACATTTTAGTGTTTTTAGTATCTTTAATAAAATAAAATAAAAATTTAACAAATCATAGAACCATAATTTTTTATTATAACATTTTTAGTAATAAAACACAATATCAAAAATTTTTATGTAAAATATAATGTAAAATCAATTTTTTGAATTATTAATTTAAAAAAATCTAAAAAAAAGATTTCATTCTTTCAAACGCTTCTTTCATTCTATTTTCATCGACTGTTAAGGCAAATCTAATATATCCTTCTCCATCAACACCAAATCCATTTCCCGGAGTCACAACAATCCCGCATTTGTCCAACATTAAAGTTGCGAATTGCGTTGACGACATATTATTTAGCGTTTTTGCCCAAACATAAAATGTTGCGCTTGGAGCTTTTATATCCCAACCTAAATCTTTCATATTATCAATAAAAAAATCCCTTCTTTTCTGATAAATTTCCCTTAATCTTTCAGCTTCTTTATCTCCTTTTTCAAGCGCAATTGATCCAGCTTCTTGGATTGCGCTGAAAACTCCTGAATCAAAGTTATCTTTCACAATGCCTAAACCCTTTACTATTTCTCTATTCCCAACAATAAATCCAATTCTCCAGCCTGTCATATTATAAGTTTTTGATAAAGAATGGAATTCAATCCCTACCTCTTTTGCTCCTTCTACCTCCAAAAAACTAATCGGCTTTTTATTATCATAATATATTTCTGTATACGCTGCATCGTGAGCTATTATTATATTATATTTTTTTGCAAATTCTATTGCTTTTTTAAATTGTGCTTCATTATAAACCGCTGCTGTAGGATTATTTGGAGAATTTAAAAACATAATTTTTGCTCTTTTCAAAATATCTTCTGGAATTTTTTCAAGTTTGGGAAAATATCCATTTTCTTCTTTCAAAGGCATATAATAGACTTCGCCTTTATTTATCAAAGTTGAACTTGCATATGCTGGATAACCTGGTTCGGGGCATAACGCAATATCTCCTGCATCTAAAAATCCTAATGTTATATGCGCAATCCCTTCTTTTGAACCAATTAAAGCGTGTATTTCTGTTTCTACATTTAAATCAACATTGAATCTTCTTTTATAAAATTTTGCAATTTCGTTTCTAAATTCATAAATTCCTTTCCCAAATGGGTATTGGTGATGCTTTGGGTCAAAAATAGCTTTTTTCATTGCTTCAATTATAAATTCTGGAGTAGGTAAATCTGGATCACCAACTCCAAAACTTATTATATCTACGCCTTTTTCTATCAATTCCTTTTTCTTTCTATCAATTTCTGCAAAAATATAAGGTGGTAATTTTTTTATTGTATCAGCATAATTAAATCTCATTTTCCCTCCAAATCTAAAAAATTTCACTTTTTATAAATAAAATTTCATTTTCCTTATTTTTTATTGTCTTAAATATTATTTATCCTATTAAACCGCTCATTTTCGCTAAAAATACAACCACAATAATTTTGTCTATAAAGGTTTGTCTTTTTATAAATTTCAAAACCTTCTTGCCAACCTTTTCTAAAATCTTCATAATAAAACTTTAGCCTTGAATCTTCTTTTTCTATATTCTCACAAAAAATTTTCAAATATTCATGATATTGATAAATACTATATAAAAGCGTTGTTGTCCAGTTTTTTATATCTAATGCTTTTGCTTTTTTTATTGTTTCAATTAATCTCATTCTATAACAACTTTGACAACGAATTTTTTTACTTTTTTTTAATTCGCTAAAGGTATTTTTCCCTTGAAAATAAATATAATCAAACCATTTTTCAAATTCATAGTCTCTTTCATCAATTATCAACTCAATCGAATTCAATTTACAAAATTCTTGAAGCGCTATTTTTCGTCTTTTATATTCTTGAAATGGTTGAATATTCGGATTATAAAAATATACTACAATTTCAAACTTATCTTTCAATCTTTTGTTAATAAAAGACAAACAAGGCGCACAACAAGTATGAACTAATATTTTTTTTGAAAACAAAACGATCACTCCTTGTCTTTTACTTTTTAATAAGTTTTTATCAAATATGTAGAGTATGAAATTTTATTATAAAAAAATTTTGTAGGAAGAATAGCGTTAGTTGCCAAAAAAATAAATATCTAGATTAACAATGGAAACTCGCAAAAAATTATCCTAAAGCATATAATTTAAAGGTTAACATGAATTTTACTATAAAAAAGCCATGTTTTCAATTTATATTTATTTTAAATTTTGATTATATGTCAAAAAATTGAACAATTATATTATATGTGAGGCTGTCACCTAAACAAAAGACTTTAATACTGATAATCCGGTTGAATCTGAGATATGAGTGATAGTTAGTTTACTATAGATGCACATAAATCATATAATATGCTTTATATCTATGAGCTTAAGCACTATAGAATAGAATAGAATAGAGTAGAATAGAGTAGAGTAGAGTAGAGTAGAGCAGAATAGAATAAATCAAATTAAATTGTTCGCAAATAAGAGGAACATATTATATGGAATAAGAGAATTTTTAGAATCAGGCGAAGTGGCATTTACATAAATTTACATGGTATATCCCAAA
>JAIRLV010000263.1 GCA_031259185.1 Elusimicrobiota bacterium
GTCTTGTTCTTTATAACGAGTAATCATTTGATTAAGTTTTGTTTGTTCTTCTCTAATTTCATCAGCAGAAGAATATTTTTTTCCTAATAATTCATTTATTTTATTTTGAACATCGTTAATATCAATTAAATCCGTTTGGGCTTGTTTTTCTGATGCTTTTGGTTTAATGTTTAATTTATCTAAAAAGTTACTTATTTCATTATTGTATTTTTTAACAATTTCATCATCGGTTTCTTTTATTAATTTTCTTAATTTTTCTTTAGCGGCATTTAACTCCATAATACTATCATATTTGGTGTTTATAAAATCATTAAGTTTTGTTTTAAATTCTTCGTCAGTAGTTTCATTATTTTCTTCTTCTGGCTCATCTTCTATATTTTTTTCTGTCTCATCTTCTGATGAATATTCTTCTGGCTTCTTGAATAATGAATCTGGGTCCTTCATCTCTTTTACTGTAATGAGATTATTTATAAGTCTTAATCTTTTAAGTTCTTTTACTTCATCTTCACTCATTATTTCTTTAAGTCGTCTTTCAAATCTTTTTGTTTCTCTATTTACTGTATCTTCGGCTTTTCTTACTGAATCAGGTATGGCAAATTTTTTCTCTTTACCTTGAAAATCTTCATCTTTTAGCTTAAGATACCAATTACTAATCTCGTCAGATTCGTCTGATTTTCTTGTTAATTTTTGCCCCCAAATTTTCTTTTCAAAACTATTTAATTCAATCGAACCCCTTATTCCAATAAATTCTTTTAATAATTCATCTTTTTTTTCTTTTGCTTGTTTTATAGCATCTTGAAATACTTTTTGATAGTAATTGATATATTCTTTTCTTCCAAATTCATTTCTTAATTTATCTCTTGTACTTTTTCTTAGTTGCCAATTTATATATGCTCTAGCAAAAGATACATTTTTTTCTGTTTTAGTTTCTTTTTCTGGAGTTTCTGATCTTTTTAACGCTCCTTGTTTTCTCAAAGTATTAATAGTTCTTCTTACATCAGAAATTGTTCCTATAGTAGCATTTGTATCATCTTTAACGTTTACATCTTTATCTTCTATAGCATCTTGAATCCATCTTTCGTATTTTGCAATTATTTTATCTGTTCTTTGAAAATCTAATACTGAATATCCTCCGTATTCTTTTGTATCATATCCCAATAATTTTAAAACTTTTTCAGTATCACTATTTCTGGGTTCTTTCCCAGATTCAAAATCTTCTAAACTTTTTATAGCTGCTTGATATCCATCTCTTGCTATGTTAAGTTGTAAATTCTTATCGTTAAAATTCTTGTTAAACCCTGGTTTTGCTTCTATTTTTTTTCTACCACTTTCACGATACTTTTGATATTCTTCATAATTCATACCATTAATTTCTTTATTGGTTAAAGATCTATTTTCTTTAATCAATCTTTTAATAAGTTGATATGGAGCAAGTATATTTTTTCTAAATTTTTCTATCTCTTTTATTATTTGTTTGCCGTATTTTGAATATATTTCTATAAGAAAATCTTTCTGTTCTTTTGTGTATCTATAAACAGTATCATTTTTTTTCTTTCCCTTTGATTCTACTTCTGCTTTTAATTTTTCAGTAGCAATTAATCCTTTAGCTGCGCCTTTTTTACCTGCTTTTTTAATAGCATTTATAGGAGCAGTAAGTGGATTATTAGCTAAAAAATGTAATGCTTTTCTCTTAAAAGTAAAAAAAGCAACTACGGGAGAAACGGAAAAACCAAAAGATTCCATAAGTTCTTCTTCCGTAAGGATTATATCAGAGGTTTTTAGATTACCAGAAATCATTTCTTGAAATGTCATATAATTAACTTTTTTACTTTTTTATTCAAAAATATTACTTCTTTTTATCTTGTTATTTTTATTTATAATTATTATTTCATCAAAACAATATGAACAACTTCTTATTAATTTAAGATTTGGACTAACACAATTGATATATTGTTCAAATTGATCTAATATTTGATAATATTCTATAAGTCTTCTTTTCGACCATTTAAATTTTGAAAAAAATTTATTTGATATTACTGGTGTAACAAGTATATTAAATATGTCATTTTTTACACATACTTCTAATATATGTTTTAAACATTTCACAATATCATATGAAGGGCAAGTTGTAACAGCTATTTCATTTACTATAAAATTATATTTATTAATAAAATTTATAACTTTATTATATGTACCGTTTCCGCTATGATCAACGCGATATAAATCATGATATTCTTGTGTTCCATCTAACGATACGATTAATTCAATATTATTTCTATATTTATGAAGCAAATTAAAAACTTGTTCGTTGTCTATAGTGCCATTTGTATAAACACCAATTTTATCAACAACATTTTTTTTATTTATTGCTAATGTTATAATATCCTCTAAATAATTTAAGTTTAAAAATGGCTCATTTGTACCTATAAAGAAAAAAAAATTATCTTTATCGTTATTTATTTCTTCTTCTATTTTTACATATTCACTTAAATGTTGTGTATGCTTCCAAGTACAATACAAACAATCGAGATTACAATATTTAGAAGTCATAATATTTACTGTTTTTATTGCATTAATCATATTAGCAACAAATCCAATTCTTTGCTCTTTAAATTTATCATATCAACCCATTCATTAGCCAATACATCACTCCATCCATCAACTTCTTTTATTTCATCAATTTTTAAATTTTTTAATTTTTCAAAAGTATTATATCCTGCGTTTATTAAATTACGAATTCTTTTTGAACCTATTAATCTGTTATCAAATACTCCAGCTATAATTTTATCAAGTTTAAAATTTTTATCATTTCTAATTTCTTTTATTATCTTTTTTGCTATTTTTTCTCCCATTCCATCAATTTTTGATATATCCTCTACCTCCAATTCAAAAAGATTATGGATTTCTTTACAATTACATTGATAATATAATTTCTCTAAAATTTCCGGCCCTATAAATTGTATTTCCATCTCATCTATCCATTTTTTTAAATTATGAAGTTTAGTTAAATCACAATTTATATTAGGACAATAAATAGTTTGCTTAGTATCTATCAATGGAGTATTACAACAAGGGCATTTATCAATTATTTTTATTTTTTCCCCATTCTCAATATGTTTTATAACTGAAATTATTTTGGGAATAATTTCACCTCTTTTTGTCACTTCTACAGTATCGCCAATACATAAATTTAATTCACCCATTATATTGGTATTTGCTAAAGATGCTCTACTAACAGTCGTTCCATCTAATTGGACTGGATCAAAAATAGCTACCGGTGTGAACTGGCCGAAATTTTCACTCCATTCTACCTCTCTTAAAATAGTTTCAGCCTGTTCTAAATCAAACTTTAAAGCAATTTGACTATTCAAAGGTCTTTCTCTTAAACAATCTTCCTCGTCTATTATATCATCCTTAATTACAAGTCCATCAAGATCATACCTTATTTTATTTCTACTGTCCTGTATTTTTTTGCGAAATTTTTCAACATCTTCTGGAGAAAATAATATTTCATAAGGAACAACTTCAAATTTGTTTTTTAAAAGCCATTCTAATTTCTTTATTTCTCTTTCAAATTGTAAATCGCAAGCAGAATAAATATCATAACAAATTATGTTAAGTTTATCACAACCTTCACCATCTTTGCGTTTCATTGCTCCAACAGCCATATTACGGCAGTTTTTGGCATCTGGAAAATATTTTAAATTTTCTTTTAAAAGAAGAACTTCACCCCTAATCTGTCCAGAAAAATTATCACTAACTTCTAACGGAAAACCATTCATTTTTAAAACATTATCTTTGCAAAGATCTCCGATTTTACCATTACCTCGTGTAATAGCTTTATCAAATTTGCCATTTAAATAATAAAGAGCAATTGATGCTCCATCGAGTTTTAAAGAAACAATTAAATCAGCTCTTTTCTTTCTGTTATACCAAGTCTCGAACTCTTTCATATCGGCACATTTATTTTGCGATCCCATAATATGGAAATGTTCTGCTTTTTGAAATCCCTTAGTTGTAGTAGTGCCTATGTTTTTAAGTATTTTTGATTTAGGATATTCTTTTTTTAATTGATTAAAATATTTATCAAATTCATCATCACTTATTTCTGGATTCCCATCATAATATAATTCCTGATGCTTTATGATAAATTTTTCAAGTTCTTTTTGTGTCATTATTTCCTTTAATTAATAGTTATAGGGGGTAATAAAATATTACCCCCTATAATCTAAATTTAGAATTGATTCAATAAATTATCAATATCGTCTTCGGCGTCACTATCTTCTTCAATAGGCTTTTTGACTTCTTTTTTCTTTGGTTCATCATCTTTAATATCTGGTAAAGAATCTTCTTCATTTTCACCATTAAGGAAATCATCAACTGCTTTTTTCATCTCGTTATAAGTTGAAAATTCAATAAGTTGTTTATAATCCATTGTTTTAAGATTTTCAAGCAATTCTTTAAGTTTTGCTTTATCTGTAAAAACAGGTGTTGAAGCACTACTTAAATAACTTCCAGCATATTTTACATTACGCCCAGTTCCAACTTTTGTAAGATTAAAATCTCTACCTTCTGCTACGGATAAGAAATTTCCAAATTCTCCACTTTTAATAAAATTAAGAATCATTTCAAAGATTGTTTTACCATAAGAATAGAATTGGGGTTTTGTTTCAATATCGTTCCCCTTATCATCTTTTAATCCTCTTACAACTATACGAGAAATATAGGTATCTCTTGCTCTAATAAGGCCAGCAGCTTTAAATTCTTCAGAATTTTTATCTGCTCCGGCAATATCATAAAGCTGCCTTGTTTTTTTACATATAGGACATTCTTCTGCTTCATGTGTGTTGCCATTTTTGTCTATTAAAACTTGATTAAGACATTGATATGGTTTTCTATTAATCCAATGTGTCTTAGTGTGTAAGTAAAAAATTGTCTCATTAAAAGTTTTTAAAAGTGGAAGAAAACGTATTTTAAAATTTCCTTCTTTATCACTTGGTGGAGACCAGTAAGGGCTTTCAAATTTTTTACCCTTTAAATCTTGTTCCATTTGTCCGAGGATTTCTTCCATCGAACCCGTTCCGAATTCACTAAATTCTTGACTCATATAATTCTCCTTTGTCTAACGCCTAAATGCCTATGGGCCTGCTGGGCTATTGGACTTCTTTATTTTAACTTTATATTTTTGTTTTGTCAAGTGGTTAAATCATAATCCAATTATTATTATCAAAAAATGCTTCTTCCCAAGTATAATCATCTATTTTTTGTATTATGCCATATTTGTCAACTTCTTTATATCTTGTAATATCTCCACAAATTCTTATTAGTCGTATACTCTTTTCTTGATTAAGATTTATTAGTTCAATTTTATCTAAACAATTATAATAATATAATAATTTTTTCTTATTCCATTTTTTAACTGGAAGCATTGGTACAATTAACAATGTAAAATCATTTTTTAAACATAAATCATATAAAAACCACATACATTTTTTTATATTATGTTTTGGAGCTATAACACCATTTATAGAAAATACATATTTTTTATATTTTCTAATAAATTCAATAGTTCTATCATACATACCATTTCCATAAACATCAATTCTATATTTATCATTTTCTTCTTTTGGTCCATCTAAAGATATTTTCAAACGAACTAAATCTCTGTTTTCAATAAGAAAATTTTCTACATTTTTATTATCTATGATTCCATTGGTATAAAGATATAATTCTTTAAGAACATTATCATTTTTTCTTATTATTTCAACTATTTGATATAACTTATCAACATTTGTAAAAGATTCAGATATGCCAGATGTAAGTTCAATAATTTTGTTTTTATCAATATGTATATTATTTATATCTGTAACTTCGTATTTATTTTTTAAATAACAATATTTGCAATCACCATTACATTTATTTGTTAAGATTATATTTATAACATTTTTATCCATATAATTTTTTAATTCCTTTATTTAGCAATTAATCTTATCATATCTTTTTCTAATCTTTCAATCTTATTTTTAATTTCATCTTCTTTTTCTTTTTTGTTTCTATTATAAACAGCCATAAATTGTCTTGAAGCCGTATTATGTTCTGTAGCGTTTGGGCCCCTATGATATTTTATATATAAAAGTTCAGGATTATTATAAGATACATTATAATTATTAACAAGCCAATGTAAATAATAAGTTCCAATTCTTATATTTAAATTTAAATCTTTTGCTTGTTCTTTTGTATATTCTGTTTTATGCGCTTTATTATATTGAGCCAATGCTCCCTCTGTGTTTACTTGCATTAATCCAGAATCATAACTTCCGCCAACGTTTTTACGCGTAGCATTAGGATGCCATTGGCTTTCAATTTCAACAAGTGTTTCTAAAAACAAATCTGGAATATCTCCTTGATATTGTCTAAAAATATTCCAAATTTCAGTATGTTTTTCATGTTCATATCTGGCAGGTATACCCTTTTTTAATTCAGTAATTTTATTTCTTAAAGCTTCTACTCTTTTATTATAAACCTCTTGAAATTGCCTTGCTTGTTCTGCTCTTACTTCTTGATGTTGCTTAATTTGTTCTGGTGCCTTCATTAAACGTATTGCTGGTAATGTAGCAGAACCAATAATTGTTGCTATACCTAACGGTAAAGAAGCTTTTTTTATATTTTTTTTAAAATTATCTAATCTTTTGCCTTCTTCCAATATATTCAAATTTTCTTCTATTATCTGTTTTGCTAACATAGTATTAACTTATTGAGAATAATACCCTATTACATATTCACCTTTTGAAGAAATCCCTAAAATTATACCATTTACTTCTTTTCCATCATCTCCTATAAATTTACAAGACATATCGCTATTTTTTTGTATAAGTTCTCTAGCCGTTCTTTTAGCTACTAATTGAGGCATAATAAAATCATCTTTTTTTTCATCTTTTGATGTATTTTTTACTTTGTACATTTTAAATTTTAAATTTTTTTGTATTAGAACTCTTTCTTGCAAAAACATGATTTAAATTTATATATTCAGAATTTATTTCAAATTTACCATTAATAATATAATCGCCACTACCATCAACAAAAATACGTGTATTATTAATTCTCGCAGTGCTATTAGAACTGTCAGAACTAACATAAATATCATCATTAAAATTACTATTTTGCACTGTAGAAACATTTAAATAAGGTTCATCAACAACAACTCCATTTCTATCCGTAATAGAACTTATTAGTCTATAATTATAAGCTGTATTATTTAAAGTATAAACTATGTTATTTTGCTCAACGCCTTCCGCGGTGACAATTTCTTCTTCATCCATTTTTTTTACTCCTTGTTTTTTATAACTTCTTTTCCAAATTGTTTAATATAAAGTCTTTTTCTTGTATTACTCCATTTTTGAAGAAAACGATTCCCATAATCATTAAAATCAAAAATGTCAACTTCTTTTTTATTTTCTGTTGTCCTGATGCAACGACCACAGCGTTGGAGAGATAAACTTATTCCACGGCCTCCAGCAGCAAGTATAAGCATTTGAATTGTTGGAATATTAATACCTTCTCTAAAAATATCAGAAGCAATAAGCGTTTTTATTTTACCTG
>JAIRLV010000092.1 GCA_031259185.1 Elusimicrobiota bacterium
GAAAAAGATTTAGAAATGAGAGGACCAGGAGAATTTTTAGGAAAAAATCAGCATGGCTTTTTAGAATTAGATATCGGCGACATCTCAAGAGATAAAGAAATTATTGAAATTGCCCAAAAAGAGGCAATTTTATTCTTTGAAGATATGAAAAAAAATGTTTATTCCAAAAAAGAAATTGAAAATTTAAATACTGCAATAAAAATAAAATATGGAAATAATCTAGAACTATTAAAAGTATAAATTAAAGAATTGAGCTATCATCTAAATAAAAATAAATTTTTTAACAATTAAACCTAGAATTTTTTATTTTAAAAAAATTATAACAGAATTATTCCCCATTATTTTATTTTTCATCATTTTCATAATCAACAATAGAAGCGGCTATTGCTTTTGCTATTTGATTTTGAAAACTATCTTTTTGTAACAAAATTAATTCCTTTTTATTTGTCATATATCCCATTTCAACAAGAACGGCTGGCATTTTTGCGCCTTTCAAAACTACAAATCCAGCCTGTTTAACGCCTCTATTTCCCAAATTTGATACTTTGGTCTTAATATTTTTTGAAACAAAATGACAAAACTCGCTAGATTCATTAATGTATTCATTTATAACCATAGACCAAAGAATCATATTCAAGTCTGTATTTATTTTTTCTTCCAAATTCAATACGGCATTTTCGTATTGAGCGACAGCTTCCGCTTCTGCGTCAGATGCTGTCTCAGATAAAAAATATATTTCAAATCCATTCCATTCTGTTCTATTTGGAGCAGCATTAGCATGAATGCTAATAAAAATATCTCCATTGTTTTGATTAGCGATATCTGTTCTCTCTCTCAAAGGAATAAAAATATCTGTATCCCTTGTCATAATTATATTTTTAGAATATTTTTCTTTTAATATTTTTGCTAATTTTTTGGCAACTTTTAGATTCAAATCTTTTTCTTTTACCCCACCATAATAAGCCCCTGAATCTTGTCCACCATGTCCTGCATCAATTATAATTGTATTGATTTTTTTTTTCTTTTCTTTCAAATTTCCTTTATTCTTATCTAAATTAATGTCTTCTATATTTTTTATAATATCAACTGAATATTCTGATGTCGGATACTCGTAAATAATTTGCTCGTTATCATTATTAGAATATTCTTTTTTAGTATTGGCATCAAAATTCAGTTTAGAATCAGGAATATCCTCCAATTTCTCTAGATTATCGCTCAATTTTTCTGCAGTGTTAATTCTTATAACTTTTAAAATACTTTTTTCAACGTCCCATGTTGTTTCAAATTCTACAAAATTGTTGTAAAACTCACCAATAAAAACTACAAAAGGCAAATATATATCTTTGTTCAATATTATTGGAATTTTATCCAAATCCATTTTATTATCATTGAAAAATATCAAAGGTTTTTCTAAATAAAATGTCACAATTTTTTTGGAATCTTTTTTTTCTTCATTTGAAAAAATGAGTTCTATAGACTTTGAAATTTGTTTAGTATTTATATCTGCATAATAGGCTTTTGAAATATCTTTGATATTCAAATATCCTGTTTTTTTATCTATTAAAAGCATTTTTGTATTGATTTCGCGTAAGTGAGTTACTATTTTTATATCTTTAAAAACAGTTTTATCACTATTGGCTTCTAATTTTGTTTTAGAAAAAGTACAAAAAATAACAAAAAAACAGAATAAAAACATTCTTAGACTAGCGATTGAAATTTTCATTTATTAAAATTATTCCTCTATATTTATAGAATAAATATCAAAAAATTTATTATTTTAAATATCTTTTTTATTTTTAAATTTTAAAAAAATCAAAAATTTTTTCTTTCTCTATTTTTTTTTGTTCACCAGTTGCCATATTTTTAAGATTAAAAGTTTCGTCATCCTCTATAAAAACAACAAATCCAACTTTTAAGTAATCTGCTGTTCTTATTTGAGATTTTATACTTTTTGGTTCCGAATTATACAAAACAATATAATCATTATCTCTTAATTTTTGGATAATTGAATAATTTTCAAAAATTTGTTCTCTATGTTTTTCTTTATTTGTAGTTATAAAAAAAATTTTGTTAAAAGATGATGCGTTTGTTCTTTTTGTAGCTAACGAGGATTCTTTTTTTTCATTTTGTAGCAAAATTTCTACAACTCTATCTTCTCCGATAGCAAAACCAATTGCTGGAACAGAATTTTTTGAAAATTCACTAACCAGATTATCATATCTTCCGCCAGCACAAATAGCATTTTGCGCGCCCAAAGCATTTGTAGTAATTTCAAATACTATACCGGTATAATAATCTAATCCTCTAACTAAGTTTTTATTAATTTTAAAATTATTTGAATTTATTATATTTATTTTTGTTAAATTTTCTATTACTTCATTAATATAATTTTTACAGTTTTCACAAAGATTATCAGTAATTTTAGGAGCATTTTGTAAAATTTTTTTACAATTTTCTATTTTACAATCAAAAATTCTCAAAATATTTTTTTGTATTTTAATTTTATTTTTACAGTTTTCACAAAATTCTGAATTTTGATTCTTTATATAATTTTGTAAAACTTTTATATAATTTTCTCTACATTCATCGCAACCTAATGAATTTATTTCCAAAACAAAATCATGAATATTTATTTGTTCAATAATTTTTACTGCTAACGAAATAACTTCGGCATCTAAAAAAGAATTTTTATTTCCAAATATTTCTACTCCGATTTGATAAAATTGTCTATATCTACCAGCTTGCGGTCTATCATAACGGAACATTGGTCCTATATAATAAAATTTTTTATCAATGCCGTTTTGGATTAAATTATTTTCGATAACAGCTCTCACTATAGAAGCAGTTCCTTCTGGTCTTAGAGCTAAACTTCTATTCCCTTTATCAAAAAAGTCATACATTTCTTTTGATACAATATCGGCTTCATTACCTAATGTTCGTATAAAAACTTCTTTGTTTTCAAATATTGGCGTTCTAATTTCCAAAAATCCATTCATATCAAAAATTTTTTTTGCAATTTTTTCTACAAATTTAAATTTTTCAATCAAGTCTCCAAATATGTCTCTTGTTCCTCTAACTGCCTTATATTTCATTTATTATT
>JAIRLV010000192.1 GCA_031259185.1 Elusimicrobiota bacterium
ATTAAGGAGTTTCGTAGAATATGTACTAGATATGATAAATTGGATGTTAGCTATATTGGATTTGTTTATTTTTGTTTTAGCATCATTTATTTAAATTGTGTCAACACACCCTAGTTTAACAAAAAAAAGTAAACTAGAGAAGGCCATGAAAAATAGACGTTTAGCAAAATATAAAATAGAAAAAATAATTAAATGTTTTGAGTTAGATTTAACAGTGAACTAGACAATAAACTGACAAAAAGCAATAGAAATACTATAAATACTATAATTTATTATGAGAAATGATTTTAGACTAAAGCCTAAAACATGAAAAGGAATGTGGAATAGAAGAAGGAATCTTGGAGCTAGATGAGAGTTATTTTGGAGCAAAAAGAGTAAGATGAAAAAAAGGGAAAAGAAGCTGAAAGTAAAAAAATAGTTTTTTGAGTTTTAAAAAGGTTTGAAAGTATATCTAAAAATTATAAATAATACCAGTAAAAAAGAACTTTTGCCAGTAATAAAAAGGAAAATCTGTATTGGATCACTAATTCATACGGATTGTTAGAAATCATATGATGGATTAATAGTTGATGGTGACAAGCGCTATAGGATACTACATCATAGTAAAAATGAACTTGCAAGAGTTAAAAATCATATAAATGAAATAGAAAGTTTTTAAAGTTATGCGAATGGTAGATTCAGTAAGTTTAAAGGGTTTGAAAAGCTATAAATTCGTGCTGCATATCAAAGAATGTAAGTATAGATTTAACAAAGAAATAATAAACATTTTGATAAAACTATATATAATTTGTTGGCTGATTATTTGAATGATTTAAATTAATTTTATTAAAAAAATAAAAAAATGTTTTTTAATCGGAAAATTAGTCCAGCCCCAACTTATTATTGAAAAAATATAAATTTTATAAAATTAGTAATAACTATTATTGAATTTTAAATTAAAATTATGAGGATTGATTTATGAAAAATAGACGACAAGAAAGATTTGCCGAGTTGATAAAAAAAAATGTTAGTGAAATAATAGGAAGTGTTATTGATAACTTTTCACAAGTTTTTGTTACAATAACCGATGTTGATGTTTCATCTAATTATATGAATGTGAAAATTAATTATAGTGTGCTTGGTGGAGAAGAAGAAAAAAATAAAGCGAAAAAATTATTTCAAAAGTTTAAGTCAAGATTAAGGTTTGAGCTTGGCAATAGAATAGAATTTAGAAGGGTTCCAATTTTTAGCTATGAATTTGATGAAACAATTGAAAAAGCTGCTAAAATAGAAAAAATTTTATCAAAAACAAAGAAAGAAGTTGAAAGATTTGAAGAAAATGATTTACAATTAATAAATGAAAGAGATAATAGTGATGAGAAACAATAAAGTTGTGAAGGAAATTTTTGAAATAGAAAAAATTTTGAAAGACGAAAATAATCAAACATTTTTTTTATTTTGCCATGAAAATCCGGATGGAGACGCATTAGGCGGAGTTTTTGCAATGAAATTTTTGATAGAAAAAT
Source organism: Elusimicrobiota bacterium (assembly GCA_031259185.1). Taxonomy (GTDB): domain Bacteria; phylum RUG730; class RUG730; order RUG730; family RUG730; genus JAIRLV01. Next base: position 1,506 of record JAIRLV010000192.1, read on the forward strand.
ATTACTCAAATTTTTCTAAAAAAAGAATAATTAAAATTTGTTTGACAGAAAAAAACAGGCAAAATATTTCAAAAAGTTACTTTTTTTTACCAACATTAAAAGACTTTATTGAAAATGAAAACAATTCTGAAGATTCAAAAAGTTTTGCAAACAACAAAATAAAAGGAGATGTCGCTATTTTTATTGAAACTTCAAATGTAAAAAGAGCTGGTTTTTCTGATGAAAATTTGGAAGTTAAAACCATTATAAATATAGATCATCATAAAATTAATGATTTTTTTGGACAAATAAACTGGGTTGATTCAAAAAAAGCAGCAGTTTGTGAAATGGTTTATATAATTTATAAGCAATTGGGAAAAAAAATAGACCTAAAGACAGCATTATGTTTGTATACTGGGATTTTAACAGATACTGGAAGATTTCAATATTCCAATATGAAAATAGAAATTTATGACATTATAAAAGGTTTAGTTAAAAAAGGAATTGATATAAATTTTGTTTATACGAATATTTATGGCAGTAAAACAAAAAATAATATTTTTTTTATGAAAGAATTATTAAATAATTTAGAATTTTTTAATATTGAGAAAATTTCATTCGCATTTTCGTTTGTTGACGAAAATTTTATTCAAAAAAATTCTATAAAACATGAAGATATGGAAGGAGCGACTGATTATTTACGAGATATTGAGAATGTTGACATTGCTATTTTTGCTAAACCAAAAATGACTGGAATATTTAAATTTAGCATGAGAGCAAGAGGGAATTTTGCTGTTGATAAATTGAGCGCTATCTTTGATGGCGGAGGACATAAATTTGCAGCTGGATTTGATATAAAAGCTGATAATATTTTAAATGCAAAAAAAATTGTTTTGGAAAAAATTACAGGCACTAGAAATATTTTAATATTTTAATTATAATTTAAAAATTTTTGATTAACTACTTTTATTTTGTTATTTTAATTGGTATTCTTTCGTTGCCTCTAAATCTTTAGAGACTGTTCTTGCGTATTTGTGTCCTTTATCAGTCTAATATACATACCAGATCTCCCTATTTTCTTTCTAGATGCCCTATATTTCTCCTTTTTGGATTTTGTTATACTTTCTTAAAAAAACAGTAATCAAAACCCCCTTAGAAACTTGTTATCATTCTTTGATTTCATTTGAACCTTTTTGGGCATCCATGCTGTGATCCCTAATTTTTCGTCTTTTTTGTTTTCTGCAATAACTCCTATTTCTGTATCAATATCTATATTACATCTTAATTGATTAGTCATTTCTTCTGGTCTATGCGAGCAATCATAACCTAACAATATTGCTATTT
>JAIRLV010000193.1 GCA_031259185.1 Elusimicrobiota bacterium
ATTAAGGAGTTTCGTAGAATATGTACTAGATATGATAAATTGGATGTTAGCTATATTGGATTTGTTTATTTTTGTTTTAGCATCATTTATTTAAATTGTGTCAACACACCCTAGTCTGCCCCCCAAAGAACTATTAAGTTTGTCGAAGTATTTAAAGTAAGCATTGATGGTATAATCAGGAGAAATAATCCAAAAATGAAATCAAACTAAATTTATGATAAATAAAAAAAGATTGACAATTTATTATAAAATTAGTATTTTTAAAGTAAAAGCACACATTTTATTAAAAAGAAGGAATAAAAAGTCAAAATAAATAAAAATTTTTAAGAGAAAATTAGTTTAGAAAAGTAAAGAAAATTTATAATTAAAGAGATGAGATTTTTAATGAATATAAGGAATATTTTTATTTTTTTAGTTTTGTTGTTTCTAATTCAAATAAATTTATATGCAGCAACAGATGAAGAGCGAATATTGGAGAAGCAAAGATTAATGGAAATGAGGAATCAGCTGGAAGATGAGAGGCGAATGATGGAGAGAATACAAGAACAAATTGCAAAAGAAGCAGAGAAACTAGAAAAGATAAGATTAGAAGAAGAAAAAGAAGCAGGAGAAGAGGAAGAAATGGTTTTCGTCAAAGACATAGAAGTTGAAAAATCTAAAAAAGTCAGTAAAAAAAAAGTCAAAAAAATCATAAAAGAATTCAAAAATAAAAATCTAATCAAAACAGATATAGAAAATATACAAACAAGATTACAAAATTTAAGTTTGGAAAAAGGCTATGTGACAACGAGAGTATATATAGATTTTTCTAAGATAGATGAAGGAATTTTGAGGTATGTATATAGTGAGGGGATATTGGAAAAAATAGTTTTTGCAGATGGGAATAAGCATAGTTTAGAAAAATTCACAGCATTTCCATTCACAAAAAATCGGATTTTGAATATCCGGAGGATAGAACAAGGGATGGAACAAATGAATCGCTTGGCATCGAATAATGTGACAATGTACATAAAAACCGGAGAGACTGATAGCGGAACAATTATAGAGATTCAAAACTATAAAAGCAAGAAAAATAGCTTGAATATTGGAGTAGATAATAGTGGAACAAAAGGCGCAGAATATAGATATAGTTTTGGACTAGAAAATGATAATATTTTGAGGTTGAATGACAGTTTTTATTTGAATTATAGTGCAGGGATAGAAGACAAAGAAATATATAACAGAAATTTATATATGAGTTTAGGGATCCCATTTGGTTATTGGCGAGTGAATAGCAGTTTTTCAAAATCGAATTATATGAATACAATCGAAGGATTTGCAGGGAAAATAGAATCGAAAGGTGGGACTGATGATTTAAGAATAGGTGTAGAAAGAATTTTAATGAGAGGTCAATTTTTCAAGACAAATATTGGAGCAGGAATAAATAAAAAAGAGACGAAAAGTTATTTGAATGGAAGTAAACTTGACGTTGGAAGTCGAGTATTGGTTCCAATGGAAATATATTTGGATAACACTTTTTATATGAAGCAAGGAAGCATTTTTATTAAATTCAATTATATAGAAAGTCTAGATAGATTTGGAGCGAGGAAAGATGAAGCAGGAATTCAAGATGGAGACCCAAAAGCACAATATAAAAAGCTAGGATTTAATGGATATATGTCGCGAAGATTTTCAGTTTTCAAGTTTCCGATAAATTATTTGATAAGTGCAAGAGGACAATATAGTTATGATGATTTGTTTGGTTCGGAACAATTTAGCCCGAGTAATCGAGCATTGAAAGATGGAAGTATCTCAGCAGAAACAGGATATAGCATTTCAAATGATTTGAAGACGAGTTTGATAAATATCTTGCCATTTTTTAAAAATCAGCTAATTAACAAAATTTTAAATTCAATGACAATTGGAGTTTTTTATGATATAGGCTTTATTTACCCAAAAACATATGGAGATAAAGCTAGATTTGAAGGTTATGGGTTGACACTTGGAGGATACATTGTGGAATATGTGAGCTTTAGTTGTTCGTATGGAAACACTATGAAAGTTCCAGATGATTTGGAACACGAAAAAAACGTGGTAAATGCGAGTATAAATGTTAGTATTCCGTTGTTTTAGATGAGCGGATATGTCTTGGTTTGTCATTCTGAATTTATTTCAGAATCTAAAAACGAAATGCTGAAATTAGTTCAGCATGAGATGAGAAAAAATAAATTATGAAAAAAACAGAAATAATTTTTTTAACAATAATTTTTATTTTTATATTGATACTAATTTATAGTTTTAAGAAGATAAATTCAGAAATAAAAAAAATGGAAAAAATAAATGAATATCTTATGGAAAAAGGCGAAAAATATGTTAAATTTATAGGATATGCAGAAAAGGTTTTGGAATATGAAATTTCGGATAAAAAAATTAAAAAGGATGAATATTTAGAGTTTTATAAAAATGGCAAGAAAAAACGAGAAATGATTTACAAAAAAAATCAAAAATTTAAAGAAAAAACATATTATGAAAATGGAAAAATAGAATCAGAAATAACCTTTAAGCTTCATGAGATAGAAAAAATAGTTTTTAATAATGAAAAAGGCAACAAAAAAAATGAAATAATTTATAAGAATGGCGAAATTGCGGAAAAGAATTGGTATTTTGGTAATGGGAAATTGGAATACAAAGTTAAGTTAGAAAAAGGCAAAAAAGTGTTAGAAGAAAGATATTTTGAGGAGACAGAAAAATTGAGCTTGGTTAATGAATATGATGAAACCGAAGAGCTAATTTTGACAAAAAAATATGATGAAGCGGGAAACTTGGAGCAAGAAATAGATTATAAAAAGTTGAATGGCAAGAATTCAGAAAAAATAAAACGAATGTTTGGCTAAAAAAGTCGATATAAAATAAAGATTTTGCAAAAAATTCGCATTGAAAAAAAGTAATATATTGAATAAATAAATAAAAAAAAATCAAAATTATATATACATAAAAAAAGTATGAGATAAGTAAGAAAAAAGGTTGACAGAACAGAAAAAATGATAGTATTTTATATATAAAATAAAAATAAAATTATTAATTTTTTTTAAATAAAGAAGATGGGGGTAAAATGAAAAAATTTAATAAATTTAAGAGAATATTTTTAGTTTTTACAATGATG
>JAIRLV010000215.1 GCA_031259185.1 Elusimicrobiota bacterium
AATGGCAACGCTTATATTTATTCAGCTATACGAAAAAGAGTTGCGGCCCATTTTACTAATATTGGAAAAAGAAAATGACTATAAAAGAATCTATCCTACAAGAAGCAATTAAAAATAAAAAAATAATAAATCCAACAATACAGGAAGATTTAATAAACACATCTTCAAATACCAAACCAAAAGCGCTTGAAGAAAAAGAAATTCAATTAATTCTTAGACAAAAAATGATGGAAGAAATTGAAGCACAAACAAGTTATAGACAATTTATTAATGACCTTAAAACAACTTCAGAAGAAAAATATAAATCTTTAATAGAAAGATTTGAAGAAATTTTAAACGATGAAACCAATCATTACAAAATAATAGAATTACTGCTAAGAAAATACTCTCCATCATTTGTTAAAGGGATTAAATCTGGTATTAAAGAGTTTAACGATGAAGAATAGTAATTTTAAAGATAATAATAAAGTAGATAAGTTAATTAAAAGTAATACGGAGAAAAGTTTATGACTATTAGTGATATATTAAATAAGGTTAAACATGGCGAAGAATATGTTAAAACCGAAAACATTAAAAAAACTATATTAGAAAATTATGATAATGAAACTAATCTATTATTTTCTTCTCAAAGAATTGATGATTTAAGAAAATCTATGTTTTTTGATGAAAATAGCATAATAGCAAGAAATATAGAAAAAGCAAAGGTTAAACTTGAAAACGCCGAAACAAGAATATATGATGGCAAAATTTTATCAGAAAGTTATAAAAGAATGACTTCTTCAGGCTTAGTACAAGATTATAACACAATTATAGAATCTTTAAATAGTAGAGTTGAATACAATAAATTTAGCGACAAAGAAAAACTTGGTCGTATTCTTGCCACAATAAAATACGCAACAAAAGAATATATAAATCCAACAGCAAATTTTAAAGAAAGCGTTAATCCGTCTTTTAACGCAATCATAAAAGAAGAATATAATGCTATTTATGACACAATTTAACCTACAAACTCTAAAAAGGAGATACCTTTATGAATAACGACACAATTTTACAAGAATATTTGTATGATTTAAGTGATAATGATATTTCTCTCGAAGAAGATATTGAACACGGTGAAAGAACACTTTTTTGGAAAGGCACTTTTGCTCGCGCGAATTACAAAAATCAAAATAATCGCTGGTATCCTACAGAAATAATGGCTGAAGCCTATAATCAAGTAAAAACAAAAATGAATAAAGGCGAAATGCTTTGTGGATATATGGACCATCCTGTTAATCCAGAAGAAGCAAAAAGAGTTCAATTAGAACATATTGCTTTAACATTTCCCGAATTGACATTTAACGAAAGCACTGGAAATTTATATGGCGTTTGTAAACCAACTTATACACCAAAAGGAGAAATCTTAAAAGGTTTACAAAAATCAGGAATTAAAATTGGATTTTCATCAAGAGCAGCTGGAAAAGTAAAACCTGGAAAAACAGCACTTGGAGAAGATGCTTTAATAGTCCAACCAGGTATGAAATTACTTGCTATTGATGCCGTAAAGTGTCCCTCTGCTAATTGTTTTCCACAAGCCATAACCGAAGAAGTAACCGTAGAAGAAGCCATTAAAAAATATTGGTATTTTAACAATACAGGTAAAAGCATTATAGAAAAATTGTTCTAAAAATATGAATATTATAATATCTTTCATTAGCGGGTTTCTTGTAGTTATAATAGGAATTTTACTTTCCGTATTGCTTGTTTATTATTAATAAAAGTTAATTATACAGGAAGACTATAATGACCATAAAAGAAAATATTTTAAAATCTTCATATACACTTGATAAAGAATTATATAATTATAATTTTTTAGCAAAAGATAATATATTTTATGAATACGAAGATTTAGATGCTCTATATGATAGATTTATTTTAGGAGAAGAAATTCTTACTGAATCAATATTTGATTCTGGAAAAGTAAAAAAAGGTCTAAAAAATATAAAAAAAATGACCAAAGGTAGAGCAATAACTGATATAAATAAATTAAATGAATTAGTTACATACCTTGATCATGATATTGACAAAAAAGCAAATTCTCTTGAAATGAGATCTATGGTTAAAAAAGAAATTGAAGATTTAACTAATATCATTGAGCAATTAAAATCCAATCAAAAAGCATATGATAGCAGAAATAACTCAAAAGAAGATACAAAAAGATTTATAGAATTAAAAAAGAAATTAATAAAAAATTTTGGAACTATATATCAAAAAGCAGGAAAAATTGTTTATCCAGCATCAAAAATTGGAAAAATAATGAGAGTAGCAAAAGCTTTAATGCTCACAGTTGCTCTTACTGCTGGCGCTGAAAGTACGGCAAGATTTATAAAATACGAGCCAGATGTCCAACAAGGAATTGAAAAAATAATGGGAGAAAAACCAGGAACAAGAGTTTATACCGAACCAGTTACTGGGCAAAGACACGTTAAAGGCGAACACGAAAGAGCACTTGATAAGGAAACAGATAATATAAGAGAACGCGGAAATTCAGCCGCTACAGCCGCTCAAAACGCCACTACAGCACAATTACAAAGACCTGGTGGAACATTAGATGTATCACAAAAAAAATTAGGAAGTGATATTGATCAAGGAGAAGTTTCAAGAGAAGTAGCAAATTACGTTAATACACTTAAAAGAAGTATAGGAACTTGGGGTTCAAGACAACCAACTATCCTTCAAAGATTGGAACAAGCACTTGCTAATAAAATAGATTCAACTTATCTAAAAGATCAAAAAATGGTATATCATGATATTGATGCTGCTATACGAGATATCCAAGCAATTAAAACTGAAATTGATAAAATAGCAGTTGAAATTGAAAGAAGTAATATAAACGCCGATAAAGACGCTATAAATGAATTAAATGCCGTTAGGAGTGATATAGTAAAAAGCCTAAAAGAATTAAGAGATGTAAAAAAGAAATATTTTGATTCACAGGGAAATTTTGCCAATCAAGCAGATGAAGCATCGGCAGCCGCTACGCAGCACTATCAACAACGTATTGCTGCCGCCAGAGCCGCTGATGAAAAACAATCAAACAACGCACAATTTTTTATCTTTAGAATACTTCAAAGAATTTTTAAATCAATACCCAAACCAGATACTCTTATAAAAGCTTTGGATTGGTTAAAAGATACGATGAGCGGAAATTATAGCGTAGATACAAATAAAAAAAAGAGGTATTTAAATTATTAATGACTTTACGAGAATCAATTATATTAAACAACCAAGATATTCTCGTCGAAGATAAGCGTTCAATGATTGCCGCCTTTGCCGCTATTTTACTTGGAGCTACTTCCGGAATTACCGGCAGTGCTGTAAAAATGGATTTACAAAATAAAACACAATTAGAAATAATTCAAGAATTTGGATTAAGTGCTATAGTAAATTTTTTATCATTAGTTGGTGCTGGAGCTTCTGTTGGAATGGCTATTCAAGCATTCGCGGCTGGAAAAGCTAGAGAACAAAAAAAGCAATTAACAGAGACGGCTAAAAAAGCAATAATAGATAATAATAATTTAAAAAAAGATATAGAAAAATTAGAAAAAAAAATTTCTATTTTAACATCTACAAGGCAAATGGCAGATAGTTCAAAAGCAACTATTAAAATTTTAAATGATGAAATAAGTAGATTATATTTAAAATATCCAGAAGAACAACTTGAGGGAATGAAATTTTCTCAACAAACACAATCAGGAGTTAAATCTTTTTTAAATAGATTAAGGGGTAAAAAATGAGATTAAAAAGTAATGATGGAACATTTGATGGTGGAATTGATACTTCTACACTAGAAGATACAATTGATGAAACTGATATTTTTGACACATTTGAAAGAACTAAAGACAATCAATCAGGTATTGGAGCATTAGGTAGCAATCCTGGAATAATTTACGATATTAAAAACGATAAAGGATATTTTAGGCTGCCATCAGTTTTAGATACTTCAAGATATAGATTTTATTTATCAAGTGATGGATGGCTAAGATGTCAAACTCCATCTGAAGGTCTTTAACCTTAAAAAAGCACCAATTAATTGGTGCTTTTTTATTTTACATTAATTTTCCTCGTTTAAAATTTCATCTTTTTCTTCTGATTGCTCTGTTTTAACTTGTGAAGCATATTGATTTCTTAGTTTTTCAACTATACCAAATGTTATTTTATATGGCAATTC
>JAIRLV010000240.1 GCA_031259185.1 Elusimicrobiota bacterium
CTCTATGCACTTGCAGGAGACCAAAAAGAATGCGAAGAAAAAACCATTGCAGCTTCTATTTCAGCAAGAGATAGATATGTTTCAAGGGTTGTGGTAAGGGGACGTAAGGATGAAAAAGGTGAAGATGCAGAAGTTATTCCAGTATTTTATGAATATGGAAAGACAATTTTTGAAGCACTTTTGAATTTTATTAAGTCAGGAGAATTTGGTAATTTTCTTTCAGTGGCAGAAGGCAGGGATTTTAATCTTGTAAAGTCAGGCAAAGGAAGAAATGCGAAGTATGCGGGGAGCTATTTAGCGGGAAATCAAACGCCAGTTTTTAGTGACAAAGAAAAACTTAAGAAACTTCTAGAAGAACTTCAAAAAATGGATTATAAGCAATTAATAGAGTTTACTCCATTAGAAGATATGAAGAAAGCCCTGAATGAATATTTTAATCCTGATACTGGAAGTAATGATAGTGAAGAAAAACCTTCCAAAACGGTAAAGCTTGGTGCTCCAGTAAATGAAAAAATCCTTGAGAAGAAAGAAGATGATGATTCAAATGAAGATGGAGATGATATTGATAATATTCTCTCACAGTTCTAAGAATTAGCATGACACAAGAGCAGGTAATAGATAAATTTATTAAAATTCATGGTAATAAATATGATTATAGTAAAGTAGTTTATGAAGGTCATTTTAAAGAAGTTATCATTACTTGCCCTGTTCATGGTGATTTTTATCAGAAACCGAAAAACCATTTAAGAGGTTATGGTTGTAAAAGATGTGGATGTATACATCTTTTAGAAGTAAGAGGAAATAAACCAAAAACTGAACAAAGTAAATTTATTGAAATGGTTAGACAAGTACATGAAGATAAATATGATTATAGTTTAGTTGAATATACTGGATGTAAAAATCTTATAAAGATTATATGTCCTAAACATGGTATATTTGAACAAAAGCCTTATTTACATTTAAATGGGAAAGGTTGTTATTTATGTGGTTTAGAAAAAATAGGTGATTTAAAAAGGAAAACAGTGGAACAGTTTATTGAAGAGGCAAGACAAATACATGGAGAAAAATATGATTATAGTTTAGTAGAGTATAAGAACGCTCATACTAAAGTAAAAATTATATGTCCTAAACATGGAGTTTTTGAAATGAGGCCAAATAATCATACATCTCAACAACAAGGTTGCCCCAAGTGCGCTAATAATAATTCAAAAGCAGAAGAAGAAGTTTATAATTTTATAAGTTCTTTATATTCTGGAGAAATTATAAGAAGAAGTAAAAGTATTATTAATAATTTTGAACTTGATATATATATACCAGAAAAGAAATTAGCAATAGAATATAATGGATTATATTGGCATAGTGAAAATAATGGAAAAGACAAAAGGTACCATTTAAATAAATTATTAGAGTGTGAAAAGCAAAAAATAAAACTTATACATATTTTTGAAGATGAATGGGAAAATAGAAAAGAAATAGTAAGTAATATTATTAAATATAATTTTGGTCTTATTCAAAATAAAGTTTATGCAAGAAAATGCAAAATAGTAGAAGTAATACCAGAAATTGCAAGAGATTTTTTTAATTCAAATCATTTACAAGGCTCTGCACCAAGTTCAATAAGGGTTGGGTTGTATTATAATAATGAACTTATACACTGCATAAGTTTTGGGAAAAGTCGGTTTAATAAACATTATACTTGGGAAATTATTAGAGATGCAACTAAGGTTGGTTTTCAAGTGATTGGTGGATTTAGTAAATGTTTAAATTATTTTAAAAATCATCATAGTGGTTCAATTATAACTTTTGCTGATAGAAGATATTTTACGGGAGATGTATATAAGAAATGCGGTTTTACTTTTTTAAATTTTAGCGAACCAAATTATTTTTATTTTAAAGATGATAATATAAGATATTCAAGAGTTAAATTTCAAAAGCATAAATTAAAAGATATACTTAAAAAATATAATGAAAACTTGACGGAAGTTGAAAACATGTATGCAAATGATTGGAATAGGATTTTTGATTGTGGAAATTACGTTTATGGTATAAATCCTTGAGAAGCGTTTTAATGGTTGTACGATAACAACCATTTTTGGAGTAAAAAATGGAAAATAGTAATAATAGAGTAAGAATGAACTTAAGTCAAACTTCAAAAGGTTTGGTACAAATTGATATTACGGTAGAATTTCAGACTGTTGATGAAAGTTCAGAAAATCTTGATAAAGCAATTAAATCTGCAAGAAAGATTATTGCTGAAAACGGTCTTAAAGAGGTCCATGAATGATTGCATTTGTAATGTGGGCTTTAAGCCATTGGGCTACTGCAATTGTATTTGTAATATTATTTGCAGTAGCTTGTAACTATACAGTTGATCTTATAAAAGCTTGGTTAGATTTTTTTAAGGTTCTTATAAGAGGACAACCAACAATTAAAAATTTTAATTATCCTATAAAAGATGAAGATGAGGATAAAAAAAAAGAACCAGAATAAATCATATTATTAATAAATATGATATAACGTTATTAAACTGGACATTTATAGATGAACGTTATAATATAATAGATAATAATTTTATTAAAACTAATACTGTTTATTATTATATTAAACATAATAATGATTATGGGAATGTTCGGTTTGATAATGATGAACTTGTAGAAATTTATTATCCAATATTACAAAAACATAAAAAGGATGGTATGAGATATTTATATTCATCCTTTAATGTTAAAGAAGAAGAATGGAATGGCGGTCTTTATTATAGTAAAAATAATAAATACATTTATCGTTATTCAGAAGATGGTAATCTTCAACAAGAGTATATAAAATATATGTATAAAGATTTTAAGAACATAACAGAAATAGATATTAATAAATTGAAACTTGATTATAAACCAAAATATATCATATTTTATATGAAGAATGGACAGCCAAAATCATTTTTGGTTGGCAGAAGTCATATTTTTAAGGAGTAAAAAA